>NZ_QETG01000031.1:0-39209 GCF_003105055.1 Acinetobacter sp. AM
CCTTATCTTTAACAGCTTTTAATTTATTAGAATCACCCCCCATTCCTGGAGCTAAAATTTCCAAATCCCTATTTCTTCTAGAAACTTCTTCAAGTGATTTAGCTTCTAAATAGTTAGTTTCATCAACAATTAAAGCTTGGAAATACTCCTCATAATCCAGTAAATCTTTATATCTCGGGTCTTTCTTGTTTTGCTCCTCCATGCTTTCCCAATTTTCACATAGTTCAAAAGATCTAAATAAATTACCATTCAACTTCAAAGACCATTTTTGCTTATCCTTAGCACATTTCAACCCTTTTAAAAATTCTAATTTATTGAATTTTTCCGGATATATTAATACACCATATTTAGACCAATACTCTTCCAAAACTAAATGACTATTTGTATTTAACTCATCATTTAATGCTTCAGATGAAAAACAATCTTTATCTAAAGTAAACTTAACTAACATTATAATATATTACCCAAAAATTTCATCAATACGTTCGTCAAAAAACCCAGCTGGCCATTCATCTCTAAAATTACCATTTTCGTCTAATCTAATATGATGAAGCTTTGAACCATTTGAAGTTGGATTAACGTAAACAATTGATATATCATTAGGTTTAATTCTTTCATCTTTCATGCGTAATAATTTTTGAAGACGCAACATTAAGGCTTCACTATGCGTTTCGATAATCCACTGATTATTTTTACATGTATCAACAAAAAATTCGGCTAAGTCTGCTTGTAGTTTTGGATGTAAATGAATTTCTGGTTGTTCAACACAAATAATAGAATTTTTCCTAATTGTTCCCTCAATAATAATTGGTAAGATTTGACTAATTCCAACTCCCACATCTGAAGGACCAACAACTGTATCAGTTCTAATATCTCGTAATAATATTGATATTATGGGGCCTGTTGAATCATCCCCTAATTTATTTATTAAAATTTCATACGGTATCTCATACTGTTTAAAATAATTATTTATTTCATTTAAAAGAGTATCTTCTTGTGCATATAAAAAATACCCTATCTTACTTCCATCAACTCCAACACTTGACTCAAAATCATTATCAACAATGTAAGTTTTTTCTATTCTCTTTCTTAGTGGCCCAATATATGAAATTTTTTCCAATTTCGACTTTAAATCAATAGCAATATTAACAATTATATTATTAATTATTGGAGTTACTTGCAGTTGATCTTGATGTATTTGAAAACTTGCATTTGGAGCTAAATTAAAAACAATTTCACTTGAAGATGGCACAGAAAAATTCAGTGTACTTTTATAAGTAGGCAGAGTAAGCATTTTTCTAAAAATAGCCTTATCTGTTATAGATTTCTCTAATCTCTTGTTAATAAAATCATCGTAAAAATAATCCCCGTTATATTTAAAGGAAAATGACTCATCTATTGCTTCTGTTTTCTTTAACTTATTTATATTCAAAGAATCTAGATTAGAAACAAAACTACTTGAAACTCTTTTTTTCTTATTACTAAACTCTAAATCAAATTCATATTTGTACTTCCTTAAAAAGGAAAAATTATAGTCCGACCCATTACAATAACCGTAAGAAAATTCAAACGATCTATAATATTTATCTTTATTTTTTTTACTATTACTTTCAATAAAATAATTTAATTTAATTTCAATATCTTCATTTATATTATGTCTATTAACTATAACAGGAAAGCTTCCAAGCTTTATGTTTTCTCCATTCGCAACTAAACCACCATTCCTATTTGGCTTAATCATTGTCTGCTGTAACATGAGTAGAGCCTGAATTAAAGATGATTTACCTGATGAATTAGGACCATATATTAAAGTTATTGGCGCTAACCTCAAGTCCTGCCAGTCAGAAATACTTTTAAAATTTTTTATAGAAAGCTTTTCAAACATAGAAAATCAACCTGATATTATTTATAGAATTTGAGTTTATTGAACTTGTTGACTTTCAGTCACAATTACACTTGCCATCTGTTCAAAGTAGTTATTATCCATATAATCATAGACAGCCAAAGCCAAACCAAGCTCTTTTACAACTGTTTGGAGCCCTTGATCATGAGAAATAATGGCTGTGGCATTATTAGCAAGTGCGATCCCAATAATTTGAATATCAACTTTAACTTTTTGACGTGGATCTTGAGACTTTCTATTCTTTGGCAAGTTACGATATTCACGATAAACTTTAGCAGCGCTTAACGCTGCTTTTGCATCAAAATCCAAATTTTTAAACTTAGAGTTTGGTTTAAGCAAACTTAAAGAACGTGCTTCATTGTCATCACCTGCAATAAACTCAGAAATTGCTGGCATCGGCAAAGCCATTGAAAAGTTTTTTCCTTGATTGAGGAAAACAACAAGGTTCTTATATTCCGCCTCATCTTTATCTTTAGTTAATAATGTAATTAAGGCATTTGTATCTAAGATAATCAATCTTGTCGCTCCTTCAACCACTCAGCTATCGGGTCATCGTGTGTAGACCAATTCGATGCACCTTTTGCTCTAAAGTCATCAATCCACTCTTCTAAGCTGACATCTTCAATGACATGGAACTTACTGATGATGTATTTTTTAAGCGTTAATTGATAAGAATTAGATTTCGATAAATAAGAGGCTTCCCCTTCAAATCTTAAATTTGTATCAGTATTAAAGTATGGCTTTAATTCTTCTAATAATTTCTTAGAGCACTGCGCTGGAACTTCCACACCATTTTTTAAAATAATGGTGATGTGATCTGACGTATCACGCCCAATTTGCAAGCGAGTTAAACGTCCATCCAAAGACTCTTCTTGAATGAAGGTTTCTTCAGTCTCTAGTTCAGGAACTACATATAGAATTTCTTTAGGCTCATAAACTTCATCATCTTTTATATTGCCATATGAAATTTCAGCACGATGATATCCGTACTTACCTAATTCTTTTTGAATGCGGGCAATCTGCCTATGTTTTGCAGCTGTATCTTTGGTGACATTTAAAATAGCTGCTTGTCTGAGGTCATTCGGTATAGTCACCGCAATGGTTGTTGAGCCTTCTTTAATAGTTTTGAAAGAGGCCTGCTTAATACCAACTATTTGACCTAGAGCAGATAGTAAATTTGAGACACTAGAAATTTCTAAATCATGCAAATGCCCGTCATGGATTTTCAATACAAAATCGAGATCGCCAGCTTGTTCTTGTTGAACAGCTGGATCGAATAGATCAAGACTCTGTTGGGCAGCTTTGCCCTTTTTACCCACTTTTGACATTACAAATTATTTTAAAGTCATGTTGATTATATTATGTTCAACTTATAGAACAATTGAAAGAAAACTTACATTTCAATTCAAGTTCACTTTTTATGGCTAAAACCGTGATTTGTCAACCAAAAAATCTGGCTAATTCAAAGATTTGTCAACTAAACTGACTTTTATACGACTTTTTAACTAGATTCATTGAGCTATTAAGCTGAGTGTTGCTAGACTTCGGCTAATATTCTGACTTTAAAATAATTTATGAAATTTTTACTTATTTTAGTTTTGGGGTTCGCTTCCATCCAGGTTCATGCAAAAAAATGCGCTGACTTTTCTACTCAGCAGCAAGCACAGAAATGGTATGAACAACGTAAAAAGTCAGGACAAACTGGCTGGAAAAGCCTAGACCGTGACGGCGATGGTCAAGCATGTGATTGCTTGCCAGGTGGAAATGGTAAGAAGTGCCCGAAGAAGAAAAGATAAAGCACCACACGGCGCTTTATTTATGCAAAATTCTGAACCAGTTTCTTTATAACTGGTCGCTGACGTTGGCTTGCCATCCATAAATCATACTGCATCTGCAAATTCAACCAAAACTCTGGAGAAGTTTCCAAAGCCTCGCTTAAACGAATTGCCATATCTGCGGAAATACCTGTATGGCCATTCAAAATACGAGAAAGATTTGCACGAGTAACGCCTAGTGCTTGAGCTGCCTCCGTCACAGGAGTTTCACCAAGGTATTCCCGTAACATTTCACCAGGATGTGGTGCATTGAACATCATATTCATTTTAGTACTCCTGCGCTGTATCAATAGCTCTCAAATGAAAGAATGGAAAAAAGAAATGAATACCCCAATCTAATCAAGATCGGGGTGTGGATTTTGGGCGGTAGTTTTATTAAAGTTCAGGTATCCAGGATACATATCCTTTATAGTGATCTATTACAAATTCAATAATAAATTTTTTTTGGTCATCGTCAAAAACGTGTTGATCTTTTTCCCATTGTGAGTTCAACCTAAAAACGAACGAGTCCATGTAAGTTTTATTTTCATCAGTTGATAGAAAATAATAGAATGCAGCAGGTAAAAAGAATTTAAAGCCCTCTGAGCTTAAATAACTACAGTTTTGCCCAAAGTAATACAAGTATTCATAACTTACATCTTTCCATGTTTTGATCCCTTCATGCGGTCTGCTACGTGAACAAGCCGCTTCTAATCCAATTTTTAAATAAAATTCAGGCCAGTCAAAGTTATATTCAAGAATCAAGTCTTCTGTAGACACTCCTATTGCAGATATGTAGTCATCATCAATTTGTTCAAAATATCCATAATGTGTATCATAAAAATCACACTCAAGTAGAGAGCGGTTATCCCCTAATGGGAAAGGAGGGAAAATCTCTTCAAGAAGCTCTTTGATATTTACTTTCATAATTAATTTTCGCATCGGCTTAGGGCATTTCGATTATTGTTTAGTTCTATAAGATGGTTTGGATCAACAGGTGACCAGCAAGCATTTTCCTGAATTCTTGCATTTGGGTTAAATAAATGCCATCCATCAAACGGTACAGTCATTGAATATGTTGATATTGATCGAGCAGATGCTTGTTGAATGTTATTTGATGTTAGTTCTGTACTTTGATTGTTTGTGGTTGAAGTGACATCAGATGAACCATTCTCCCAACACCCAGCTAACCCTAGCATTATTGCTAATAAAATTATCTTTTTCATGTAATACACAAGTTATTATTTGAATGATGAATATAATTAAATACATGTATTAATTCTATAATTTTTTAAATTTACAATTAACTATTAAATTTTTTTACTAACTTTGGTGTTTTACTTTAGTTTTATTAAGATCAAACCAGTAGTTTTCTAAACTTACTTGGCTTGATCATTTACACCTAAAAAAAAATACTGCATACAGAACGACTAATCATGTCCTGGCTTTCAGATCACCACCCGGTTCAAAACCCATCCATAAAAGTACTTTTCTTGACTTGGATTTCGTTCAGCAATTTCAATGTAACGATTGCCTTGCAAGATATTAAGTACCCGCAATAAAGCGGTCTCACCATCTTTACCACGCTTAGCCAAGTAAGTTTTTAAAGCTGATAAAGTTGCTGGACCATACACCCCATCAACCGCTAAATCTTGCCAACCTTCCTTGCCTTGGTTATTCAGCAAATTAAGTGCTCGCTGCAATAATGACTTTGCAAAGGCAACGCCACAGTTCACGCCTGTATCCAGCAACTCTTCAGCTACTTTTGAGTTGATAATATTTACCTGATCGAAGCGAGGCAAAGTCCAGTATTGTTTTTTATAGATGGCCTTGGCCACGTCAACTGGTAAATCCTTCATGTGACCTTTGTAGCCATTGGCGCGTGCAACCGCTTCAGTAATGCCGTATTTGGTCGCACCACCACGATCAGTCGGATCATTCACGTAACCACCTTCGCGCTGGATCAATTCATTTAAAAACTGTTCGATGTTCATTTCACTTTCCTATAGGCAATAAAAAACCGCTCTAAGGCGGCATTGGTTGAATTAATGTTATTTCGTCAGGTTGTCTTTAGATTTCTTCAGCTCTTTCATGACTTCTATAATGGTCTTTCCTTCCTGTTTGTCGATGTAATTGAAAATCCAGCGCACAATCGCCCAACCAGGTAATCCACATACAAAGAAGAAGCCACCGAGAGTAATCATCCCCCAAATGTCAGTCACCCATGAATGTAGGGAAAATTTAACAATGATGAATGATCCACCTGCTAGACTGGAGACCACTGTGCAAATTAAGCCGACAGCCCATTCTTGTGGTGAGCGTGGCATACGCGTCATCAAAACCACTGCAGCGACCAAAGCCACAGCTAAAGTCACCATAATTGCCGCACCATAAAATTTTAAAAGTGCTGTTAATCCAAAACTACTTGTAGAGACAGGCTCCATATATTTCCCCAAATTTTTGACATAAAAAAACCGCTTAACGCGGCACTCACTACTTTGATTTCAAACTTTACAATTTATTTAAATGCGGCGATAAAGCTACTTTATGATCTAAACTAGGTACACTTAAGTCTTGCTCAATTTTTAAGATGTATGTTGAGTTGTGAGGAATACCGTAAATACCTCCATTTAAAGCCATAACCCCTCCAACCCATTTTGATGTTCCACTTAAAGTAGCACCAAGTGTTGACCGAGTTGCAACGCCAGTATTGGTATTAATAACAAGAATATCTGTAGCATTCGCAGGAATGCAATAAATCTTCCCATCTGGGGCTAAAACACCGCCATGCCATTTTCCAGAATCACTCAAAGATGCGCTCATAGCTGATCTTGTTGCTGTATCCACGACAGGATCAATGATCAAGAAATCCGTAGAATTATATGGGATTCCATAGATTTTCCCATTCGGAGCCAATACTCCACAAAACCATTTCGCGGTGTCACTTAATGTTGCACCCATTGCGGAACGTGTTGCCGTTCCAGCAACAGGGTCAATAATCAAGATGTTTGATGAGCTCAGAGGTATTCCGTAGATTTTCCCATTCGGAGCCAATACCCCGCCAATCCATTTCGCAGTGTCACTTAATGTTGTACCCATTGCGGAACGTGTTGCCGTTCCAGCAACAGGGTCAATAATCAAGATATCGGCAGAATCTCGCGGAACAGCATAAATCTTTCCATTTGGGGCTAAAACACCGCCATACCATTTATTTGCTCCACTCAAAGATGCGCCCATTGCAGAACGTGTTGCCGTTCCAGCTACAGGGTCAATGATTAGAATGTCTGTTGCATTATATGGAATACAATAAATCTTCCCATTTGGGGCTAAAACACCACCATACCATTTATTTGCTCCACTCAAAGATGCGCCCATTGCAGAACGTGTTGCCGTTCCAGCTACAGGGTCAATGATTAAGATATCTGTAGCATTCGCAGGAATACAATATATCTTTCCATTTGGGGCTAATACCCCACCAAGCCATTTCACAGTGTCACTTAATGTAGCCCCCATCGAAGATGTTGAAGCAATACTGGTTAATGAATTATATTTTCTAGCTGCATTAGATATATCAAATACAACCTTTACAGCGCCATACCAAAGTCCTGTTGTTGTATCAACAACATACTCATCACTGATTTTTTCAATGCTATTGCGATATGACCCAAATCTTACGTAATAGGTCTTATTTGTTTCGGCTGAAGTATCTTGATAAGAATTTCCTGTAATCCCAGTTGTTACTGCTGCCGGCATGGCAGCAGTATTCATGGGTGTTAATGATCTGTAATAGTTCGCGCCATGGGTTAAACCATCAATGGCGTATGTATAATTTATTGCAACATTCATACTATGCTCACTGTTGCTGAAATATTGTAAGGCGCACTAAAGAACGTGGCGATTTCAACCGTATGTTGTATTGGCATCAAACAGTCATATCCCTCTCTCGTTGTTTTTAAAACAATTTGCACTGATCTCGTGGCTGGCTGCATTGAGGACATTGGCAGTGTATAACTTCTCGACCCTGTTACATTGACGACATTACTTGCAAGAACCAGATTGGCTTCATCTAACTCAATCAAGGTTAAATAGGTCTGTGTATTCGCCTCTATCGCAACTCCACTCTCAAACCAACCAAGAATTTCACCACCTGTTTGTTGTGATCGATTTCGGTCCACCCATGTCAAAATTAGATCCGTCTCAATTTCTATTGGGAAATATTGAGCATTAATTTTCACATTTGCTGGTGGGTATGGTCGTATAGCACGTGAATGTATAGTGACTGTTTGAGTATCAGAGCCAGATAAATCTAAAATGCCACTTGGTGTCGTACTCAATGCTTTTACATCAATGGCTTCTCCCTCAGCATACTCAGTCGAATCTACTGCAACAAAATCATCAGCAAAGAATAAAACACTATCATCAGCATGGGTTTTCGGGATTGTATCCAACGCACCGCGCTTTACTGTTAATAACTTAGATGCTGCATCAAAACCTTGAAACACCATAATTTCATTGTTTATAAAGATTTGACTTCCAATTCGAACAGAAGCCAAGCCTCCAACTTTTTTTACAATGAATGATGATGCAAGGCTGTCTATTGATTGATCAAGTTGAGCTGTTTCACAGTACTGAATTACTGCTGAATTTTCATATCCAGTGCCAGCATCTGTATGCATTTGGGCATTCAATGAGTTATTTTGAGAACGTTGTGCTACGACAGCAACATAGCCAGAATCTGGATTAAAAGCTAACTCGTCATCTACTGTGCGTTGACCATGAGCTTGTACAGCTTCAAAATAAGACAACTCAAAAGCTTTAAATAAAATGGATTGTGGTGGCACTGGTGTTACATCAATCTTGTCATCAATGACCACGGTAGATGTTAATTCATCAGAAAACGGTACAACTTCAACAAAATCAATACTGACTGTATTGTCTACCCCATCACCCAGATTAATACTCATAATCCGTACCGGCAGATCAGCAATGCCTTTTCTGGACCAATTCAATTTTACAATGTCATAGCGGTTCCACTTACGCGCCTGATTGTGGCCAGTCGTAAAAGATCCTTTCCAACACGGTGTTGTGAATTGTTTGAGCTTCCATTGCGCTACGATTGCAGCATTACGCTGATTCATAAAATATGGAAAATCTGAACTCTCAGCATTGACTCGACCTTGCATATTTTTGATGGATGCATTTTCAGAAATTGAAAATGATGCATTTTTAATATTATTGCGATCGTAATAACTCAAATTGAGTTGATTCACCACATCATAATCAAACTTAAAACGACCATCAAAACCATATTTCCCATGCATATCCAAACCAATATCAGTCGCAGATGAACGACAAATATAGGTCACGCGTCTTGCTTTAAATCCAAAAGTATTTGGATATTCACTGGTTACATCTTCTTCTGTATATTCAAAAATCTCGAGTCCAGGCGGAACATTAGTGTCCATTTGAACTGTATGATACATAATCAAATAAGTTATTTTGATAAACTGGAATTGTAAAAATCCAGAGCCTTGCACGCGATTCAGAATTGACTGTTGATAATTATCCACATTGCCTTGAGCATCGTTTGAACCTGAACCATCACCTAAAGGCAATCCCCTAAATAATTCATCTCTAGAAAACCCATCTTCGAGATCTGAAAAATAATAAGTAAATTCCTGATACAGAATATCATTATTGATTTCAAAGTTATTTTTATAATCTACTATTTTAGTTAAATCTGGAACTTCTGCTTTAGCGTCATACCATTGCGGGCTGTAATCATTCTTAATGTGAATTCGCTTTGGCCAAAGCAGCATTTCTTTCATATATCCAGAGTTACCCAGATAAAAATCTTCAAATGCAAGGTAGGATTGAAACGGATAAGCCAATGGTGGTAAGTCATTTTCAGCAAGATAATCTGTGTAAAAAGAGACTGGCATAGGATTGGCTGTGCCATAACGTGCATGGATTTGACCTGCTACACCTCCCTCGTTTTCCCCAAACAAATTTGGTTTATTGATCATTCCAACATCCAGCGGATTACCCTGATCATCGAGTAATGGGATTGCCCATCCGCGTTTGTCAAAATTAATTCCTAGCAACTTTTCAATCGGATTACCAATAAACAAAAGGAAATTGGCAAAGTATTGATAGCCTGTGACTTGCTTACTGCTCCCGCCCATTTTTTACATACTCCACAACTTGCTGCGCCATTGCATCATTGGTCTGCTCAACAATTTCGAGATCAATTCCATTTTCTAGAAAGTCTTTCCAATCCCAACCTTTGGACAAAAAAAATGCCCGCGATCCGCGAGCACACATCTGGGTTTTGCGTAAATCAGACATATAGATTTTCATCACTTACCTGACTTCGATTTAATTGGCGTAGTTCGTTGCCCCCAAATATGCGTCATGTTGCCATACATGTGCGGACTTCCCGCAATGTCAGAAAATGAAGTTCCTTCATCTGCAATCGTTCCATCCAGTTGATTAGCCTCTTGCTTATTTTTCTTTTGCATTTTGCGCATGGTGTAATAGCTATATGCTGCTGTGGCCACCATCAACGCAAGCATCGCGTAAATTACCCAAGGTGCAATAACCATTTGACTCTCCTCATTTAATTAATTGCGTATAAATTGGGTTGCTATTCGGAATAAATGGATGTCCAGCAAACCGTAAATTATTGGCAAATTTCTCATGACACATTTTCAAAGACTGATCACAACCTGGTGCGACTCGGACGACATCACCGACTTGTAAACCAATATGTTGCCGATACAACTTGGCACCCGTACCTGATCCTGTAATCAGTAATGTGTGCACACTATCTTTGACCAATAATCCGAGATACAAATAGCCATCTGGGTAGGTTTTGGTTTCCATTACTGGATCACCATTCTCATAGGTCGGATTGCCTTCTCCATCTAGAACTGGGTTACCCTCACCATCCAAGACAGGAACTTGCTCAAAGACAGGATCGCCATTCTCATCGACAACTTGAGTCGGGTTGACTGTGAATGAAATGTTCAAATCGCTAATCGCAGTAACGGTCACATCAAAGGACCATTGTTCAAAAGAAAGACCGCAGAAGCGGTCATAAATTGAATTTGGGCATGTGGCCTGAAACTTCCGCGTTAGAATATTGCGGTTTAAGTAAGACTCTCCAGTCTCACAGACCAAAGTCATCGTATCTGCAGATTCATCAAACTTGGGCTGCGTTACACGTCCTTTGTGCAAGACCAGTGTTTCGTTATTCAAAAGCTCTAAGATAGTGATCGTTACCCCGCCATAGAATATCTTGTTAATGAATACAGCTTTCAGGTCATCCCCATCTGCATTAAGCAAATTCATTTGCGGAAAAGTCACTTCGGTATCACATTTATCAATGCTTTCATCTTCAATCACAGTACGTTGTAAGCCACGAACTGGTAAATATTCAATACTGTTATGGACCACAGTTTTACGTGCACTGGTGAAATTCCAAGTCTTATCGCCATGCTTAAGCTGATACAGCTCGACACGTGTTTTCATGAAGATAGCACCACAATTGGTACGGTGACTTGGGTTTTACCTGCACCTAGAAATTGGAATTCAATTTGATCCGCATCAAAGCGATGTAGACCTAAATAACACACCTTTTGAATACTGCCCACAGGCACATTCAAAGCGGGTGAAACCGTCAAAGTCGTTGCTGTTTTGGCAGTAATGGTATGTGCTGTCCAGACATCATTGATCTTAACTGCAATGTGCTTGCGATCTGCTTCCAAAAAGTATGCTGTATCGGTATTCAGGACGTTATAGACAGTGCCTGTATTGGTGATATGTAGATGCTTTTCATACAAAGGCATCCAAAAGGGTTTTAAACGTCCCATGCGTCGAAACAGAAAACGTCGGTATTCATAAAACTCTGACCAGTCTTTCAGCACTGACTTAAATGGCTTCATGTAGTGCGGCTTTACATGATGGGTAAATTGCTGAAATCCACCAATCGTGCCGTCTACAATACTTTGATGTTGGGTCAAGGTCATCTCTAAAGAATCACCATCCAAAACCAAAGGATTGAAATACAGGTCATCGCCCAAATACTGTGTTGGTTCATCACCATCATGCTCGGGCAAATCTTCAGCAATCACACGAAAGACCACCGAAGCATTGGACCAAAAACCGCCTGCATTGAGTGAGGCATCGCCATCAATAATGCAGATCCGTAAAGGCATCATCACCGCATTGGTTACCGTGATATTTGCTGAAAGTCGAAAGCCGTCTTGATATTCAGTGATTAATGGCTGAATCACTTCATTTGTTTCAGGATCTCGAATTTCTTCTTGTATGATGATGTAGCGCCCGATCTCGGTAATTTCGACCACCTGAACACCTTCACGACTCTCTATAAAAGCGAAACCGACTTTTAAGTCGGCTTGAGTATTTGATGTATCCAGGATAATAAAATCATCCTCAGCAATATCAGGAATGCTACGTTTCACCTGTCGCAGAGGTATGCCCCAGTAGTTTCGTAAATTGGCATACAACATATGGAACATGTCACCCATGGCTTTCTGCATTTGCACGTACTTAAAGCTCAGGATCTGCCGTGGTGCATCTCGCAATGCATTACGCTCTTCACTCCCATCAAATGATTCATGAACTTCAGTTAAGAACTCAAGCCGTTCAGTAGATTCAAGTAGAGGGCAATTTGTTAATACATGCACCTCGCCATATGACGTTTGTATTTTCATTTTGTCCTCAAATTTTAGGCCATAAAAAACCGCCCATTTGGACGGTCAATTACAGTATTAAATTAATCAAAAAGTTCTGGATAATCTGTCAGTGCTCTTAAGCAAGTTGCATTTCTGCCAGTTTCTTCCAATTCACTTTTGGTTGAGAATATACCAACACGAGTTGCATTCCCCATTGTGGTTTCACCATATTGGGCTATACATTGTTTGCTCATTTGGAAAATAGCTTCAGCAATTTCGCTGTTCGCGCTTTCTTCATCAAGGTTACATTGTGATTTGATAGTCATCATATAACCTAAGATATCAGCATTATCTTTACAATCATCTAGAGTTAGATTATCCAAATCCAAAGCCCATGTATTCATGGCTGTTAATGCTAATAAAGTAGTAAATATAGCTTTTAGTTTCATTTCACCCTCTTCAAAAAAATTATTTTTTTCATGAATTTTCAAACAGATGAATCTTACTAAAAACTATATTCCCTAGCCATAGGTTTACCCAATATCCCCCTAATATAGAAAACTGCCTAGAACGGCGGTTACCGTTTCGCATAGCCAGTTCGTTTCATATGATAAAGAAAGGCTTTCTGACCGTCTGGGCTATATAGAAATTCTTTTGCTTCATCCTCATTTTTAACCATGATGACTCGCAATTGGTTATCAATGACTTGTTTCTGTGACTGACTAGCCTGCTCACGATAACCATTCATTTTGGAACTTTGCATGTTCAGAACTTTAGGAGCATCAAGAGCCAATCCACCATCTGCAAAACCATTCTTGATAGATTGTCGTAATGCAAAGAACCCTGCTGGACCTCCTAGAGCTGCAATTTCTTCTTGGGTCAAGACACCTTCGCCACGGTGCACAATGCCAGCAGGCTCATACTTACCACCATAACCAGTGAAGCCACCATTTGCATAACCAGTTGGACTAAGTGCAGATACTGCTGCTTGTAAAAGCCCTGTTTCCATAGTGGCCATAGCCACAGCAGGTAGGTTGTATGGGAAAGGGGCTGAAGCCCAAGCCGCTGAAATAGCTGCATAACTATTCATAGCAGTTGAAAATAGAGCTGCACCTTTCTGTATACCGCCAAGAATGGCATAAGCAGAACTTGATGAATCAACCAACCCCATCATCATACCTGCAAAATCTGCTGCATATTGGGAGCCATATGCAGACTGTAATCTTAACCGTTGAGATTGAAATTCCTCTTCGGTAATCAACATTTGTGCACGTGCTTCTGCAAGTAAATCCATGTCTTGCTGGTATGGGGATTTATCAAGGCCCATCATGGACTGAAAATCCCCCCAAATCTGCTCTCGCTCAGCATTTTGTTCCATTCCCTGATTTAAATTTGTCTCTTTAATCAAGGCATGTTTCATATCAGGCGAATATTCAGCAGTAGCCAGAATTTCTTCACGAACTAGTGCGTAATATTCTCGAGCATAATCGGCTGCGGACATCCAATTTTGGCGAACTTCAAGCAAGGCTTTTTTGTCAGCAATTACTTTTAGTTTTTGCTGTGACTCATATTCCTTAACATCCTTTTGATAAGCAATCTCTTGCAGTTTAAGATACTTATCAATAGAGGTTTGATCACCTGCAAACGCCAGTTTAATGTCTTTGATTTTCTGTTCATTATCGGCAGATAGTTGTTGCTCTTCGGTAAAGTATGTTTTAGCAACATTCTTTTGACGCTCCAGTGACTCAGCCTTGATTGCTTCAACTTCAGCCCAGTAATCTCCCCAAGCTTTGACATTTTCCGCTGCATCCCCATCCAAGATGCTAGAACCCTTTGCAGTTGTCCCATTTAAACCAGCAAGCCATTTACCAACCAAAGGTGCATATCCCTTAGCTTCTTTGGTTTTGGCTGCTGATCCTGTAAATCCTTTCGCTAAAAGATTTTTAGTTCCTGTAACCCCTGCATTTACAGCTGTAATTGCACCATGCCAATTACCAAAAACCTCAAAAGATTTAGATAAGTCTCTCGCAATTGCATCAGCAACCTTTGGGACATTGTAGGAATCTCCAACAGACAAGCCATATTGCTTTCTAAAAATACTGGTTGTCTGAAATGGTCCTATCGCACCTGTTGGGCTTTTAGCATTAATATCCCCTTTAGACTCTTGCGCCATAACAGCAGCTATCAAATTATCTGGAACGCCATACTTTGCACCGATCTCATTCAAATTGTGCTTCGCATTAAGTTCGGCTACTTTTTGCAGCATCTGGAGTTCTGCTTTAGTAAATGAATACTGCTTTTGGCTTAATTCGAGCTTTTTACGGTTTGATTCTTCAATTTTCTTTTCAGACTCTTCCCGTGCCTTGGTTTGTTGTTGAAGCTTATAGCCTGCCTCAACTTGTTTAATTTCTTGAGCAGATAATGAAGCTCCTGTAAAACTCAACCCAGCATTTTGTCGGTAATCAGCAAAATATTCCGCCCTTTCTCGGCTCCATCCAGCAGCCATGTTGGCGTCAACATAATTGGCTTTAGCAACCTGATCCTGAATGTCCTTTAATGCCTCTCGTTGCCTTTGAGTCAAAAGTGATAATGCACTAGCTTGATCGCTAATAGATCTAGCATTTTCTCGATTTGTTTTAGTATTTTCTTTGACTTTACCGTTATACACATCGAGGGTAGATTGGGCATTACTGACTGTATCTGACTCTTTACCAACAGCCTCTGCCTTTTTATCAATACTTGATTTCGCAGCATCGCTTACTGTAGCCAAGCTATTTACAGCAGTAGCCAACTCGTTAGAACTGATTTTACCTTGTCGATACTGCTCAAAAAGTTGCGCAGCGGTACCTCGATCCTTCTCAGAAACTTTTGAATTGCGCGTAACTGCATCTATAAGTCCTAGTAGCTCATTCTTTTGTTCCCGATAAACTTTATTAGCCTCATTAAGTTCATCAGTTGCTTTTCGAGTGAGTACACGCTTCTGAGTGGCATCCAGCTTTTCATATTCTGCTGTTAATTCAGCTATCGATTTACCCTGTGTACTTAAAGATGGATCCAAAGAATCGCTAGACTTCTTCATATATAGGAACGCTGCTCCAGCAGCAATCCCCTGAACAGCTAGCATAGCTAAACCAGCTGGTCCACCAAGAAATGCCATTGCCCCACGAAGTATGCCCATGCTGGCCGCAGTTCCTGTAGCTCTACCTTGAAGCGCCATCAATGATACTTCCATTACTCCGGCACGAATTGCAGCCATAGTAAATGTGCCCGCTAGAATTGCACCCTGAATAACCAACTTTGTTGCAATAGCTGCTGTCAATGCCAGCGCAACAGCTTTGACATTATCCATGTTGTCTGAAACAGTTTGAACCACTGGTACTACAGCATTCACAAAAGTGGCTTGCAAACCTTCCCATTGTAAATTTAATAACTGAACATTCTCTTTTGCCAATGCTAGACTTTGAATCATGTCATCCGACAAAATTGCGTTTGCTCGTTCAGCAGCATCCCCCCACTTTTTGAAGCCCTGTCCGCCATTTTCTAGCAAAGGAATTAATAAAGAGGAATCAGAAATGATCGCCTCCATGTAGAACTTCATGTCATTTTGAGTGGCGCCTACTTTTTTAAGAGAGTCATAATAAAGCTGCAAGGCTTCTGGACCAGATAACTTTTGGAACTGTTGAATAGTTACACCAACCAATGGGGCAATATTCTCAAAAAAGTCAGCTAAAGGACCTCCGCCAGATTGATGAAAATCACCAATGCGATCCTGCATATCTTTCATTTTGTCTGCAAAAGACTCCATTGAGATACCTGCGGTTTCAGCACCTTTTGCGTAGTATTGGAAATCTCTAAAAGTAGTATTTGCTAATTGTGCAAATTTCTTAATATCACTGCCTGTTTGAATCGTTTGGTTAGCAAAAGCAACTAAACCACCTACTGAAATTCCTGCGACAGCCGCGCCTAATGCAGTCGCAGCCACAGTTGCAACGCTAAAACTGTCTGCAATATTATTGCTTGAATTTCTTGCTTGACGTTCCGCTCTTGTCATTGGCTCAGTAAAACTACCAATTCGTGCGACTAAATCCAGGGTTAGTCTGCCCAGTGAAGCTGCTGCCATAACTTTTCCTCAGGCAATAAAAAACCCCGCTATGCGGGGTTTAATCAATAAATTCAATCTGAAATAGGTATTCTGGTGAAATTCCTATTTCTATCAGACCATATAAAAATAGAGCATGCCGATTCAATCAAACAAAATTGAATACTGGGATTTGTAATTTTAAAATTCCTTATTTCTCCGCTCTCGCAATCCCAATAGCCTTTTTCACATGCACTTTCCCATACCTCCTCCGACGGATTCAAAAGCTCGATGGCTAAGCTTTGAGGAGTAATTTCATCATTCTCTTCTAGTGGGAATTGCCCTAGATCACCCATATCAACTATGAGCTTAAAACCTTTTGGTGAACTTTTTTTAAGGAGAATTTGGGCGGTATCTGACTTGCCATCGTTATTAAAATCACTAACAATTTTATTTGGAGCATTATATCTGGCCCAGTCATCAACTACATCTTCTTTATCAGATACTCGCCAACCGTCAGGAGGCGTTATTTTGTTTTGATTGGAGGTGCATCCAAATAAGCTTAAAATTAAAATGGGTAAAATAATACATTTCATAAATTATCAAGGACCTAAATATTTATAATTCAAGACAACATACTAATTCTTTGGTCAAAAAGAAACCTCCCGAAGGAGGCTGTCTTTATTTAGGATGCTCTATCTAGGAGCAGGAGAAACCAACCTAAGCTGATTCCTTACCCCGTACCAAAATTAGCTTCCATATATTCTTCAAGAGATATTTCCTTACGCTGTTCATTTGGCATGAAGTCATAAGGATCTACTTCCTTGTGAATCTTCAAGCTAGTGTAATGCGCTGTCCAGTTACCAAAAGCATGTTCGAGCCTACGACCAAAAAATAAAGAGCCATACTTTTTACGGTAGGCTCTCCAAATGTTTAGTTCAGCATTGTTTATGTTTGCTTGCGCTTCTTCAATGGTTCTTCCACCGATTCCGTTGAGGACGAGTTCGCACCAGAATTCATTTCGCTCGAATTCTTCTTCAGTAACTTTCCCGTAAAGTTATTTACCTTGTCAGCCTCTTGATAAACAGCATCAATAAACTTCGGATCGGAATCGTAGACATCTTTTAGCGAAGTAAAGAACGGCGTTCCTTTCCCATCTTCACAAATCGAACCAATCAAACGTGAAGCGACCAAACGACTACCATTGATTTCTTTTAAAACTGGGTCATCTGGGTTTGTCACGACATCCCATTCAAAAGCCTTTGCTACTTCTTGCTGAGCAATGAATGAAAGTCGCTTAATAAAGACCTGCCCTTCAAGTTCAACTTCATCACCGACAGTCACCTCCGATTTACCCGTAAGCTCTTTAAGGTCTTCAAGGTTCTCTTCTGTAGCAAATACCTTCCATGTTACTGTTCGCTCAATTGGCGCACCACTTTGGGTAACCTTTCGAAGGGCTTTAAGATTTGTTTTAGCCATTATGGAATCACTCGCGGGGTTGTGATGACAGCGGATGTACGTACCAAGGTGAAGGTGTAACCAATCAATGAGTCCTGTTCAACGGTTGGTGCTGCTGGGTTTAAGTAGCCTTGGAAAGACCACCAAATTCGTGTTTCAGGTAGATCAATACCTGTCGTAACATCATAAGTTGGCGGTGTTTGGTTATGACTGGAACCAACATACCACTCAACCTTTTCACCAGAATCAGCTAACGCAATAAGCTGTAAATGGCTTGCGTTTTCATCATCTAGGTCAATCTGAATGGAACCTTCACCAGGATCTCGTAAACCGCGCTCATAATCCTTCGTGTCTGAATCCAAGCAAGTTGCATCAATCTTAGAAAAGGAATCCTCTCCAAAAGTAAATGCTTTAGGGCAACTGAAGCGTACAACTGCACCTGCGATAACAGCAAATACTTGCGTACGTTGCGCTTTAATACGTGCCATGAGTAGCTACTCCTCTTTTTAGGCATAAAAAACCGCCCTTTAAGGCGGTTAAGTTGGAAAATAAATCTGTTATCTGTTTAGCCACCAATTCGCATCAAACCCACGTCCAAAAACATTAGTATCGAGAATTCGCTCAAAATGGTTGGGGTGAATACTGGTCACATAACAATATGGTTCAAGTGCAGTACGAATGGCTGCTCGAATATCGTAAGCTCGCTTTTGATTGCTGTCATAAACAACAATCTGGAAAGACACATGATCAATATTTGCTGCACTGTCCAAGTTGTTTTCAGGATTTGCAGTCACAACCGACCAAACTGCATAAGGATATGCTGTGCCTGTTGGTGCAATATCCTCAAACACTTTTAAGGGGTTATTCCCTAGTAATGCTGTGACATTTGAATCTGCTTTTAATGTTGGAACCACTGGAAGGATGTTCATAGTTTTGCGAGTTCCTTATCAAGCTCAGTACTAAAGTTCTGTGCAAATGAATCTGTCACAGCCTGAATGTTGTTTTCTAAAGCAGGTCGCATAAATGGAGTTGGTGGCATTTCCGATGTACCCAGCTCAACATACCTAAAATGGCGAGTGTTCCCCCCGGGAAGAGCTATGGTGTTGTCTTCCAATACCTGTGCGGCCTCACCTTTTTTTCTTCGCTCTTTCACGACAATATTCTTGCTGTGCTTATTGGCACCTGCACCACCGTTTACGCCCACGCGCATTACTATTGCGTTTTGGTCTCGCGTCTTTCCAGGCGAAATTGCAATGTTCTTCCAAATCATCTCAGCAGTTTCAGGATCATCGATTCCTTTGGCATTGCTACGGGCTGCATCACGGACAATTGCCATGGCTTTACGCGCTGAACGCTTTGCAGCATTTTTTGCTAAACGTGGATTAGCCAATGCTCTCAGCTTTCGCTCAATTTCATCCACTCCCGTTATTTCAATCTCAATAACCATGACCTACTCCAATACCGCAAGCTCCAACGTCATGTAGATCTTACCGTTCACATTGTCGGGCTTAGGTGGTGAAACAATTTGGAATGTATATCCATCCCAAAGCACACGCATATCTGTAGTAATGTCACTACGTTTACGCAGCTTTAGGCGCGCGGTGGTTTGTGAACCCGAAGCCTTGGCATTGATTGAGTCTTTAACTGATAAAAACTCAACCTTAGCCCAAAGCTTTTTGAACTCAGCCCACATTTCTGTTTCGTAGTTGTTTTCATCGTAAGTGACTGTTTTGCTCTGGATTGTGACTCGGTGGCAGAGTTCTTGGGTCAAGTCCATAAACTAAACCCCCATTTCTCGGAACTTTTGCAATAAGGACCAGTAGGCTTGAGGTTTACCTTCTAAGCTTCGGCTGTAACGGTACTGAACAAAGATAAGGCGTGCAGAATCTAATGCCTCGTTATCAACCAAATCTGTTTCATTTATTCGGTCTGCTTCATCTGCAATAATCTTACGGTCTAGATCGTTCTGAATTACGACGTTGGCTTCAACAATCCAGCCCTCTATAAGATCATCTTCAGTGTCATCGTCAACTCGACAATGCTTTTTAGCTTTCTGTAGATTGATCATCTGGTTTCACCTGCTTGGCTGGTGTTTTCTTAACTTTTGGCTCAACTACTTCAGAAGCTTCCGCTAATACCCCTTTAGCAACTAAATGCTTTACATCATTAGGATTGGCTTCTCGTTGTTCACCTGTACGATAGAATTTATCGCCATAGTGCTCGCGCTTAACTGTATAAATTGCCATTTTAAACTCCAAAAATAAGGGGCTAAATACCCCTTATTTAAATCGATTAAGGTACAGGAACAATGTCACCATAGATGAATGCTTCAGGACGATACACCGCCAAAGCCAAGCGCTCTTCAGCAAGAATCGTTACCAAGTTTTTGATGAAGTCATCTTCATTTTCTGTCGCAACTTCAACACGAGATAACCAGCGGTCAAACAGTTGAGCCCCCATAGAGAAAGCGCCCGTCAGGAACTTATTCACTGTAATTGCTTGGGTTTCTACAACTGGCAATTTCCATAAAGTTGGGTTTAATGCTCCCTGTGGATTGCCAATAATGTACTGGCCCGAAGTGTCTTTCAGTGTTTCGATTGCAGCCCAATCAATCGGGTTTAATACGTGTCCACTTGCAGGGTATTCGGCAAGGACTGCTTGCAACATCGCAAAGCGTAAGGTATCAATTTTACTTTCTGCAGTCGTAGTGACACCTGTTGGGCGCACGTAAGCTGTTGCTTGTGGAATGATGCCCAGTAAGTTTTGACCGGTACCATCGCCATTTAAGATCTGCTGTTCTTCTTTAAACGCCAAGCCATAACGTAAGCGACCATCAATATAAGACTGTAACTGCGATGCATCATCCAAAATTTGACGCGATGCCTTCATGAAGTGTGCAATTACTTTTGCATTTGTCGATTTCAAGTCAAATTTAATATCGGACTGCGGTTTTACTGCGCCTTCTGCCACTATAGCTGCGGCATTTGTAAAACCTGTTTCCTGTACGAATTCCAATGTGTTGCCATCCATACGACCTGGCATGAGCAAATCACGGATCGTAAGCTTACGATCTGGTGGAGCAATAATTCCTGGAATGCGAGTAGTTTGAACCAAGTCGCCTGCTGCACCTGCTGTATCTGTTGTTGCAGAAGTAATCGTGGCTTTAATTTCAAGATTTGCTTTACCACGCTGTCCTGCTGAACCTTGCAATGATTTAAATTGCTCAGTTTCCACAAACTGACGCCCCAAAGACTTAAATTCTTCAGGTGTATCGCTCGGACGGCGAGCCATTTTCTGCTCGAGTTCATCTAAACGCGCTTTGGTTTCATTCAGCTTGGTAATCGCTTCATCGGCTGCCTGTTTGGCACCTTCCGCAATTTTATCACCATGTTCGCGCTTACCTTTGAAGTCTTCAGCGATTCCTTTGACTTCATCAACTTGTTTTTTAAACTCTTGAGCGAGTTGTTCTAAATTCTGATCAGGCATTGCTGACTCCTTTTAAGATATTTAAAGCATTTGAAATTGATTTCGCTTCTTTGATTTCTTCCTCTGACTCGCTCAGAAGAGAGCGCAACCCTTTGCTAGCGATGGCAGTAGATTGCGATTTTGAAAATCCTGACTCTCTCAAGAATTTTTCAAATTCTGGTAACGTCGGCAGTTCGCCTTCATCTAATTTGGATTTGACCGAAGTAATCAGACTTCGATCATTGGCTGGCTGAGTCACGATAGAGATTTCACCAATATCAACCTCGATCAACTCTCGAATCCCATTGCCTTGCTGATTTGCCTTCTTGGTGGAATATCCAATGCTTAAACCATCAATGGCACCCGCTTTCAGAAGTGCATGTATGGATTTAGCTCTCGGCACATCATCAATAAGCAATTTCCCTTCAACGAATAGTCCTTTTTCGTCTTCGTAAATGTTGGTGTAGATCCCAATTGGTTCGCTGTCGTTGTGGTTCCAAAGCACTGGTGGAAATTTATTTTTGGTTTTCCATTTATCGAGGGATACTTTAAAAGCCCCTGGCAAAATCACATCGTTGTACCAATCGATATTTCCAAAAACCGCCCCATAGCCCGAAAAAAAACCGTCCTCTTGGACGGCTTTAATTGCTAAATTAAAACTTTTTCTATTCACTTGTTTTCCCCTGTTCTTGTCCCAAAGGCACCATTTGCATTTGCACCATGAGTTGATCTGCCGTTGGATCTTCAGCACGTGGCATATCCTCAAGCTCACGTACTTCATTTCGGGTATATAGCCCGTTTTGGGTCATCTTCACGTAGAAATCTGCTCTTGCTGTGTTATTTGCACGCAATAGACCATCTACCACAAATTTAGGGCGATATTTGTATTTGTCCTGCGGCAATAGCAATTTGCGAGAAATGGTTTGCTCATATCGAATCAATTGAGGATTCAGTGAGTAGGTCAAAAAACCTTGATTAGTCTGCTCAAGGCTAGATGCCCAAGAGCTTGCTTTATTCGTATGTCCAATCAATTGCGGTGGAACCCCAAATGCTCGACAAATTTCCTCAATTCCAAAGTAGCGAGACTCTAAAAGTTGAGCATCTACCGGATTGATTCGAATACTACTGGCTGAGGCAAGCTTCATTCCCGCCTCAAGGATCATGTATTTCCCTGCATTTTCAGCCTTACTGAACTCTGCTAGGTGGTTACGCATTCGTGTGCGCTGCTCACTGGTTAAGGTTGACTCGCCTGTTTCCAAGAATCCGCCAACCTTGAGGCCATTCTTGAACCAGTCCTGTGCTTGGTTATTGGCATCGAATTGCATGCCAATGGTTTGTGCAAAAAATTGAATAGCAGACAGCCCTACATAGCCATCCAAAGTGAATCCTTTGAAATGCAGGATTTCATCTTCTCGATAGACTTTCACTTTGCCGTTTTCAGTGTAGTGATATTCCAAAGCACCTTCTTTACTGCGCTTCACCACCATTTCACTCGGAAAAAGAGGCTCCAAAGAGATGATGCTTTTGTCATTTCTACGAGCAATATAGTTGTAGGCATTACCCCATAGATCTAAACATGCAGACTGGATCTGCCAAAATTCACTTGCGCACATATCTGCATTGGGCGAATCATGTAAAACTCGGTAAAGACCATGATCTTTGGCGATCTTTTTATTTGAATCATATAAATGCAATGGTAGTGTTGAGATGGTTTCAGCACGCAATTTCACGCATGCCCAAACTGCTGAAAGCTTTAAGGCTGTTTCAGGGCTGACGACCGCTCCACCAGATGACATGTAGCTATCAAAAGGATATGAAGTATCCCCCTTTTTCAATTGGGTTCTTCCAGTCAATCGTGACCAGAAACGGGACCAAAAACCCGTGTCTTGTAAATCGCTCATGCTATCACGACATCCTCTAAATACCCGTCAATGTCAAAATTCTTTGCTTCAGGTGCAAGACTCATCAATGCCACAGCGTTAAACATCGCAATCACGGGATCAATCTTGCCAATACCAGAGTCCTGCTTGGTGATTCGCATCCCATTACCAATCATCACGACTCGTGCATTACCTACGCACCAAACCATAAGTTGTTGCCCTGCATGCCAAAGGTTGCCCTCTGCTAATTTACGCTCGGTTGTCATGATATAGCCCATGAGCTTATGACCTTGCGGTACTGCGACAAGAACTTCTTCAGGGATGCCAGAACCAGTTAATCCATCAATAAGACCACCTAGACCTTGCGGATCTAGTCCAATTTTGTCGAGCTTACCGCTGTCATAAATTTGCTTTGCGATTAGCGCCAACTGATCAATGTCTTCACCCACTTTATCGACAACAACAAGGCTCCCTTCTTTCTCAAAGTCTTTATATTTGGGAATGTTCTCTTTACGGCGTTCTAAGGCAAGTTTATTTGCCCAAGCCCTGCTCCAGAGCCACCAAATACGTGGATCTTTCTTCAACCGGCCTAAGGCTGCAAAACCAAGTAAGTCATCGAGTCCACCACCATCAATCCCCAAGGTGATCAGCTCTGATTGTTCAATCAATTGCTCAAGACTAAATACATGCTTTTGCTGATTCCAATATTCAGCACCTGCCCAACGGTTTGCACGTAGGTTCATGCCGATTTCGATGTTCAAATGCTTTGCAAGGAAGTCTCGAAGTGATTCTTCACCTGCATCTTTAACCTTGTTGAACTCTGAAATCAGGTATTCAAGGTCAACCGAAGCACCCAAATTAGGGTTGGTGATGTAGAAATTCTCTGGTTTTAAGTGCTCACCAGCTTCCACCAGATGCTTAGGGAATTCATAAATCAGCGGTAAAAAGGCTTTATCCTCTTTGATTCCATCCCTTACATCACGGGCATAATCCAGTAATTGCTTAAATACCCCGCATGGCACTTCATCTGACATGGTAGACAGATAAATCACACATCCTTCAGGTCGTGATGCTAGTCCACCTTTTGCTTCACGGAACATAGATTCCGCATTGGCACGTTTACCAAAAAGCCAAACCTCATCGATCAAAATGATTGAGGCTTTCTTACCTGCCGCAGCATTAGATTCCGCAGCAATAACCTTGAGCGTGGCACCTGTACCCAAGTGAGTAACTGTTTTAGTGTGCTCAGAAATATTGATCATTGCACTGAGCTCTTCATCAGCTTTGATGAAGTCTCGGATCGGGTTGAAAGAGTTGTCTGCAACTTCTTTCGTTGGTGCCATGATAATAAGTTCTGCTGAAAGTCGGTCATTCAACAACAACGCAACCAACATCACACCTGCAGCAATCGTAGACTTTGTGTTCTTCTTGGAAATCAGAAGAAAGAACTCTCGAATCAGTCTGCGTTTTGTGTGTGGGTTGTATGCCCCAAAAATTGCACGGACAAATTCAATGACCCAATCCAGTGTGACATCACCCATCTTTGGGCTATCCATCACATCAACAAGAATCAGCTCTTTAAAAATGCGCTCTGCAACATCTGCCACTTGAGAAAATAATGGTGCACATGGCATGAGCGACTGTTTTTTGACAATACGCTCCTCCCAGTCTGGGCAAGCTGTTGTCCATTCTGGGAGCATTGCGGTCATGTTTTAACTCGGTAGTTGATTATTCAAAGTGCCGAACTTTCCAGTTTGACTGGCTTTCTTAGCTTCTTCTGCTTTGGATTCTTTCTTGCCTTTGTCAGCAACCTTGCCATGCACGTAAGGCAATGCAGCCTTAGCAGCATTCACCCGCATGAACATGTCATCGCTTTTATTCATCACATCAATAAGAAACTGGAGTGGATCATCTTTGGCATAGTTCTCATCATCCAAAGGGTTGTCATTTTCCCCACTATCCACGGAGTTAACTTTTGGTTTTTCTGGAGTTAACTTTTCAGATTTAGAAGTTAACTTTTTGACTGATTTAAATTGTTCTATATATGCAATTACTTCAGGGATTTTTGCTAATTTTGAACCCTGCTGCATTGCAGATTTTTCACTGTATCCTGCTGAAATTGCAGCATCTTTATTGCTCATACCATCAACAACAGCTTGAGCAAAAGCTTTCATTTTTGCTGTTAAAGCCATTGCGACTCCTTAACTCTAAAAGTTAACTTTTAACTAAAATGGGAAATTTTTTTATACGTGAGATGGGCGGTGGTGTCCGCTGATAAATGATTTTGAACTTTTTACCTCCCCCCTCCATCTACTTAATTTAATCAAGCTTATTTCCACATGCTATTTCTTCTTCACTTGCACGGCGAACCTTTGAAAGATCAGCATAGTCTCCAGTAGCAAAGAAAACCTTGTCATCTTCAACTTTCATAACAGTCATCAAGTCAGTCCAAGAACCACTTATTACAACGATGTCTTCCTTTTTAATCATTGCCGACTCTCCTTTTGCGTTTTCTTCTTATGGCATTCTGGGCACAACGATTGAAGATTGGATTCATCATCCGTTCCACCTTGTGCAACATTGATGATGTGGTCCAGTTCAAGCTCAGTGGTTACTCGACTGCAGCTCTGGCATGTCCATCCATCACGCAGATGAATCTTGTCTTTAAGTCTTCGCCATGGTCTACCACCACGACCAGTGCCCCAGTTCTTCTGTGGTCTTGGTTGCTTAGGTATTACCGTTTCAAGTCTGGTCTGTAGTCTTGGTAACTTCGCCATACCTAATCATCCAAATTGCGTGAGCTTCTTGGCTCTTCTGCGTCATCTTCCAATCGAATCAAAAGCTCATTGATTTGTGCTGTCTGTTCGTTGTTGATCTGTACCATCTGGCTGATCAATTGAATCAACTGATTGTTTTGTTCCAACACCAAGTGACATGAGCACCCGTTGCATTCTTTCTTTTGCTTGTCTTGCATGTTTAATCATCCATTCACGGCGGGCTTCACAGCCTTGACAGGTCATTTGGTAGATTCCAGATTGCTTTCTAAATTCTTAACCAATCGTTTTTGTTCCCGAATAAATACGGCGATTTCATCTATTAGCTTCTGAGGCATATCACATGGATGAATCATTGATGCGCCTTGAATGTTCTCTCTGTAGCGTTTCAAATTCTTTTGAGCTTCAACTTTATCCATGAGCAACCTCGTGTGATTAATTACAGGCAATAAAAAACCACCCGAAGGTGGCTTAAAGTTCACATAATAATTTTTTACTGCATACCACCTAAGGTATATCCACCTCTTTGTGGTATCTGTACCGGAACAAACCGCTGTCCTGGTTGTGTTGTTTGCTCAAATCTACTTGGTTCATCATCTGAACTATAGCGCGAAGACCTCTCATCAGGATAAGAGCTTTCATATGATGGTTCACTGTATCTAGAATCCCAATCAACTGAACAAATCAAACCACCATATGATGTTTCCGAGCAATCACAAGAACTAGAAACATCATCACTTAAATCATATGCTTTTGATTTCGCACTGGCACAAGCTTCTGTGCGCGTATCCCCTAGACCTGTTGACACTCCTGCATAAGCAGCTGAGCCCCCAATCGTAAACAAAAACACTAATGCTATGCCGTATCGTTTCATTATTAAATCCATTTGTTTATGAATTGTAACTATAATTCATTTATATATTTTTAAATACAGTCCTTTAAAAACATTTAGATCCTCTTAATTCCAATACAACGCTGCCTGCAAATTCTTAATCCGCTCTTTCAACTTAATAATAATCCCGTCGATCGCCAGCAACTCATTCCGAGTGAAACCTAAGCGTCTTATGCTCTGGTACTAAGATTGCTCAGTGCTGCAAAATCCAAGGTCTTGTTTAGCTTGTACTTTATCTGTCATAGACACCACAAATATGAAAAGAAAAACCCCGCCAATATCTAGAATTGAGCGGGGTTTTATGTGCCGTAATACGTTCGGCTAGTCTTTAACTTCTTTCAAACAATTTCGGCACGCTTTGATTTCTTCATCATCAACTGTGTAATCAATCTCTGTCGCACCGTGAAATCCAAACAAACACATCAAGAATCGGAGCATTACTTTTCTCCATGCAAAAAAAAGCCCACTTCAGCAGTAGATTGATGTGGGCTTAAACCAAGGACCTTAGAGGGTCATTTAGAAACTACAGCTCTTTCTAGAAGTAATCATGCATACTTGTTCGTGATTTTTTTGTGAAAAATTAAAACAAACCAGTATTTAATGAATTATCCCTAATTAGAATCTAGGTGGCGGCATTCAATTTAAACCACTACGAATAAATGTGCCGCCATAAAAAAAGCCCACAAATTGTATTGTAGGCTATTAAAATCTAAAAGATTAGTCAGGGAACTATCTACTAAATCTGATGCGGATATTGCAGAAAATCTAAACGGATTGCAATACCAAAATGCATCTAAAATACATATTCATAAAAATTTCATATTTCAGAATGCAAAAAAGCCCACCTTTCGATGAGCTTTTACAACTTCTTCCAATGATGGGAGTGTCACAAGCATAGCCTGCTAAACTGACCCACTTAGCGAGTTGCCAACTTATTTTTAATATACCATTTCAACAAAAATAAAAAAGCCCATCTTTTGATGAGCTTTTAAATATTTAGTGAATCGCTATAACTTCGTCCACTATAGCAGAAATATGCCATATTGCTTGTACAGGGTCAATACTCAAAGGTGGAACTATTTCAGTCTGTTATACATTTTACCCATCAGATCATAAGCAACAGAGAAGCCCCACAAAGATATAACCTCCTCGTATTCCTCTCCATCCCACTCATTAAATCTCGTAAATGCGGTTTCCCCAACTCGCATTTGGTTAATTATTTTAGTTGCTGAATTTTGCAAAAATATTCCTTTCGTTTTGTGGTGTTGATTCTTATCAATCCTTATATATGAGAACTTATATAAATTTAATTTTTTAATGTCTGAAGAAACAGTCAGCATTGTTCCACTTTTAGAAGACTTAATAATACCTAATGCAAACTTACCCATAACACATGACTTCTCATCAGTAATTGAATCTCTTGAGCAAGAAACTTTCCAACTATTCTCATACGGTTTTTCATTGTCGTTATCCAAGACAATCGCATAATTGTTGTCAATGTTGTAATACATGGAGATATTATTGGGGAAGTTTTTTATTTCAAAATAAACATCATCTTTGGCGAGATAGACAACTCTTGAATCCGAGAAAATTGGTTTTATTTTTAGTTTTGCATAATCCTCGGGTTTTACAATTACCGCAGAATCCTCATTCTGAGTAGAACGTAGAATAATATTTGAATCACGATACAGATCATTGGCTTCTGTTGAGTAAGTTCCATCAGATAAAGTTTGAGTAAGTTGCTCAATCCTATCAACACTATTCTTTGCTTGGGATAACTCTACAAGTTCAGCCTTTACCATTTGTGTACTAGATATACTTAAACCAAAAGCTAGAACCCAATTAGCTTTATTAAAAAAGCTTTTAGCATTAGAAACCATATGATTAATTCATTGAATATTTTCACACAATTCTAATGCATTAATTTAAAATTTAACAAAGCGTTATTTAGTTCTTATAGGTATAAAACTATAACGCGCATGCAACGCAGCCAAGCCACATTTAACATCCATACGTGCATCCATCTGGCTTCGTTCATCTGTCACCATCTCAGCCCATGAGTTGCTATAAAAGTAACGGTCAATAATTGCATCCATCCAATCATCCATAATCTCAGACTGACCAAGCATATCTAATATTAGACGTTGTACGGCGCGGGCTTCATTATCATCAATCTGACAAGTTAGTTTGCTAGGTCGTGACTTTGGTGGTTCAAAATCACCCGTTAAGTAATCCACAATAATCTGCTGTTGCTGCGCTTTAGTCAGCTTCTTATATTTTTGCGCTTTCACAGCGCTATCCATCGCTATAGCAATTGGATTGATACTCTTCCCACATGTAACAGATACGGAATTCATCCAAGCACCAAATTGATATAACCACCCCTCTAAATCAAAACGTGTCCAATCGACTGCCTGTAAAATATGTTCTTGCTTTGCCACTACATTCATCCCATTCCCCCTCAAAACTTCGCAAATCTTTTAAAAACCAACATCGCTGCATCCCGCGCATGTTCATTGGTACGACCGACCCAACCAGTCATACGCTTAAAGTCTGTCGCTTTCTTTTTAGTGGCATTGGCTGCTGGGTGAATCATCTTGTAGGTGTAGCCCTGCTCCTTGCACCAATCCTCCCAAATTTGTGCATCACGTTTGACCGATCCAACACCCTGTGCCTTTTCACGACCACCCGTAAACCAAGTGCGCTGCCGAGCATCCTCAATGTATAAACAGACGTTACCTATTTCCCATTCTTCAATTAACGCCTTTACCTTCTCCATTGCCTGTGTAATCGATAAAGACTCTACCTGTTCTAGCTCACCACCATTGCCACGATCAGCAGCAACGGCGAAGCCAGTATTCACCCCTGTATCAATCCCAATCATGATTTTCATGCGTACATTGTCCCCAATTCATTTTTGTTATTCAGAAACATCTGATTGACTGCCCCGATGTATCCGCACCATCCAAAGACTTCACTCCAGTAAGTCCAAACGCCGTTGGTGCAATTCCAAAAGGTTCCATCATTTTCGATGTGGGTTGCGCCGTGTGGAATCATGCTGCCTCCTTCAAATTGCCACTGAAGCCGACCTGTTTCAGGTAGGACTCCCATTTTTTGGCTTGGGTTGGATCTTCAAGTTTTACGGCGATGCGTGCTGCAAGTTTTTCAAAGGACTCACCTGGTTCGCTGTACTTGCCTGAAAATTCAGGATGGTGAGCAAGTTTCTGTGCGAAAGTGGCTATCTGTTTTTCAGTCAGGTGTTTTGGGTTATTGGCTGTAGGTGTTTTGCTGTATCCCGCTTTGGTCTCTTGGGAGTACTTGCTTCGATATGCGTTCAGCAACCAATCTGCAAAGTGGAAGTTCATGAGTTCATCGCAAAGGGATTTGTCTTGGTTGTAAATCTCGAATGCTCGTTTTTCCCGTTCTGCCCATTTCGCTGTCAGGATGGTTTTTGGATCGATGCTGTCATCGGCCAAAGAAATTTCTTCACGAAGTTTTTTGAAGCAAAGCCAATCTTTTTTGTTTTTAGATTCTATTGGAAGATTCCTTGGGAGATTCTGTGTCCCAATTTCGGTACTGGTCTCGGTACCGTTTTCGGGACTGGTTCCAGTGCCGTTTTCGGTACTAGTCCCAATATTGGAACTTGTACCTAAATTGGAACTAGTCCCGTTTTTACCACTAGTCCCCTTTTTGGTACTGGTTGGCTCATCTTCCCGCCCGACAACGCCCAGCAGTTGGTAAACTTTTACGCCGTTGCCGACGATCTTCCCTGTATATTTAATCAGGGCTTTTTTCTCTAGGTCGTCTAAAACTTTGATGATGGTTTTGCGGTTCATCTTGGTGTCTTTAACCATTCGCATAATGCTTGGGTAGCATTTGTGGTCTTCCCCTGCGCGGTCTGCCAGTGAAAGTAATATGAGGCGTTGTGTAGAACTTTCTACTTCCGCTCTCCAAGCCCAAATCGTTGCATCTAAACTCATATGGGTTTCCTCTTATTCATCATCTACGCACTGGTGTATTTGTGCGTCCAGTTCGGCAAGTATTTCGTGTAGTCGGTGAATGACCTTAGACATGTCTATGGCTTCCCCGCGTGTGATGCGTCCGTCTGCCATCATTTCTTTAAACAGCGTGTAGACGTTTCCGCCTTTCATGCCAAAACTCAGCACTAAATCTGTGAGTGCTGTATCTCGGTTTTCTGGTATATCGGGCAGATCTATAGCGACCTTGCCGTGTACGGCATTTAGGCTTTGTAGTATTCGGTAGTCATTGGTCAGCGCCATCAACTTGGATGCTTCTAGCAGCGTTAAGTGATGGGTGTCTGTATTTGGATTGACTTTGCTATTGAGCACGGCGGGACTTTTGATACCCATACGAGGTGCGAGTGTATTTGCTCCACCTTTGTAGTCGTGCACGGTGTGGTAAGCAGCATCTAATATGTTCATAACGGGTTCCTTTGAACGTGTTTTTATATTTGATGCGGCTTAATTTATTGATGTACTTCTTTTTAAAGGTAATAAGCCTTTGGCCAAATCTCTTATTTGATATTCACGCACAAGTGGAATTTTATTTTCTGACCATTGACTGATTGCTTGAGAGCTAATTCCTAGCTTCAAAGCTAAGTCTGTAACGTTGCAATTCAAAAGCTCTAATGCTTCTTGTTTTGTCATTAACTGCACTCGATTAGGTAACTTTACTTACCTTATTAAATAACATAAAACTTACCTAGTCAAATGGTAAGATTCCTTACATTGAAAATGGGCAAAAATTTATGGAAACTTTAGGAACTCGCCTGAAAGAACTAAGAAAAAATAAAAAAATTACGCAACAACAAATTGCTGATGCGATAGGCGTGTCTAAGACATCCGTTATTTATTGGGAAAAAGACGACAATCTTCCTAAACATGAAAGTTTAATGGCACTAGCAAAAGTACTTAGCGTATCTCCTGCATATTTATTAAATGGGGACACAAATGATAAGTCTGACTCAAATGTATCCATGCCTTTTCAAATTTCAGGGCGATTAATTCCTGTTATTTCATGGGTTCAAGCTGGTACTTGGACTAGTGTAGAAGCTGTGCCTGCGGGTACACAGTTTGAAGAATGGTTACCCCCAAACCCGAAATGTGGCAAACATGGGTACGGACTAGAAGTATCTGGAGAGTCCATGCTTCCAGACTTCCGCCCTGGCGATAAGATTTATGTGAATCCTGACTTTCAAGTAAGTGACTTAAAAACTGGAGATCTAGTCATTGTTTCGAGTGAGGGTGGTAAAGCTGCTACTTTCAAGAAGTTAATTGTTGAGACTGACAACATGTATTTGCAGCCGCTAAATCCTGAATGGTTGGAAAAAGCTATAGCGTTAGAAGATGGATGTAAATTGGTCGGAAAAGTTGTGGGCCTTTATAGAGATGTATAATTATAATTTATAAAGATGTCACATTATAATTCATAGAGGGGAAACTATTTTGAAAAATAATCCTTATGCTGCTGCTGCATCAAGTATTGGTTACGATTACCAAATAAGATTAGCTCTTCTCAAGTCATTTAAAATCAATGAAGAGAGCGAAGTCCATATTGAAGCATTAGATGATATAGAGCTTAATACAAAGGATGGGAAACAATTACTATCATTAAAGCATAAACAGATTAATGATACTCTTACAGACCTTTCAGTTGATTTCTGGAAATCAGTCAATATCTGGATCGATAGAATAAAAACTATCACTACTCCAATAAATTTCTTATTGTGTACAACAGCTGAAGTATCTGATAGCTCATTTTTAAAAATCATCACAGATGGAAGTAAGAGAACTATTCAGTTAGAGGATATAACTCAAATTGAAAAAATTTTAGATACTTCAACTAATAAAACTATAATTCCTATCAGAGAAAAATTTAAAGCACTAGAAGATTCTAAAAAAATTGAATTATTCAACAGGATTACAATTATAGATAAATCAATAAGAATCAATGATATACCCAATGACATTATGGATAATTATTTTAGAACGGTGAACCAACAATATAGAAATAATGTATACGAAACATTAGAAGGATGGTGGTTTTCTAAAGTTATTGAAAAAATGACAGGTAGTTTAAAAGATCCTTTAATTGTTAGAGATATAAGTGCAAAACTTCAACAAATAAGTGAACAATATTTTGTAGATAATCTTCCTATAACATTTGATGAATTGACACAAGATCAAGTTGATATAACAAGTTATTTGGACAATGATTTTCTTTTTGTACAAAAAATGAAACATATACGCATACGAGACACCCAACTTCAACGCTCTATTTTCGACTTCTTCCGCGCCTATAATCAAAGAGTTGAATGGTTAAAATCCAATTTAGTAACATCTGAAGAAATATCAAAATTTGAAAAAAAACTAATAGATGAATGGGAACGATTTAAAGATGATCAATATTTTGATGATGAAGAAATTACACAACCTGAATTGTTAAAAATTGGACGTGCAATTTTTAGTTGGGCTCAGAACACAAATATATTTATCAGACCCAAAGTTACAGAACAATATGTAACGAGAGGAAGTTTTCATATCTTAGCTGACAAAGAAGACGACTTAATCTATTGGCTGCCAAAACTTCCTTGATAGGTATAAAATGACTGATTTTAAGAAACAACCTAGTGAATCAAGAGCTTTATTTTCGCCATCTTATTGTGCGCTGATTATTGCAAATTTCATTGATCATTATCAAAAAAAATCTGGTAAAAGTATCCCACCAGCATTGATACATGTAATTCTCCCCTTAGTACTTAATGAAGACTATGCATCATGCTTTCTAAATAATAGTAGAAAAAATTTTTTCCATATAGTTGAATCTAATAGAAATATTTACTCATCGTTCCCATTAAACTACTTTAACTCAATTGAGATCACTAACAACGCCCTACTTTTCCTTGCCGAAGCTAAAATTTTGTCTGTACAAGACGGCGCAATTGAATTGAATGATAAATTTCTAAATAAAAGTTACTTTAAAACCAATCTCAAATATGAATTCCAAACTTCTAATACTATTTCTAACTCTATTTCAAAAATAGATGACGTAACTGGTATATTTATTACGCTAGGTATTAATCCATGAAAATTAAATCCATACATATATATAGTCACAATGGTGATGTTAGAAGTATTAACTTCAAAATTAATGGGCTAAATATTATTACAGGATTAAGCTCTACTGGAAAATCTTCAATTATCAATATTATTGAATATTGCTTGGGAAAATCAGATTGTTTAATTGCAGAAGGGGTTATCACGTCTAAGGTTTCATGGGTTAGTGTAATTTATACTATAGGTGAGCAAGATGTCTTGATTGCAAAGAAACTACCAGAAAATGGAAAAGCTAGCTGTAGCCAGTTAATGTTAAAAAGAGGAGTAGATCTCACTGCTTGTGATTTCAAAGAATTAGAAAATAACTCTAATGATGATACTTTAACCTTGTTATTTAATAATTTACTGAATATTCCAAATGAATATACGAATGTTAATTCTAATCAAACACGTACTTCATTTAATATCAATTTATCTCATACCAAATTTTATTTATTTCAGCCTCAATCTTTAATAGCAAATAAAGATAGTTTGTTTTACAGACAATCAGAAAGTTTTATTCCTCAAGCCATTAAAGATACTTTCCCAATTATCGTGAAAGCGGAATCTTTAGAATATAGAATAATCTTCGAAAAAATCAAACAGTTATCAAAAGATATAAATTTGATTCAAAAAAGAATTGAAAATGAACAAAATGATGGCAGCTATTTAATATTTGATCATCTAAAAAATGAAGCATCAAATTTTAAAATCGACATTTCAAATGTATTATCACCAGAAAAACTCTTAAGTTTAGTAAAATTAAAAACTAGTGAAGCTAATCTTCAAGAAGATTTTTCCGAAGCAATCGTTAGTATCCAAAGAGAAATTCTCGAACTCCGAAAGGAAAAAAGCAAATTAATTACTGAACAGTCTCTACTAGAAAAATTTTTCTCAGAGAAAGACACTTATTTTACAAATCAAAAACTATTGGAATCTAGACTATCTACAATAAATGCTTTCAAAAATATAGAGTTATCAGATAGTCAAAGTTTCAATGAAATTATTAAATTAGTTAAATCAGACTTGGTAAGTATTAGTAAAAAACTAAAAACTTACAATAAGATTTCTGATGATCTTAATAAAGACAAAGTTTTTGATGAATTATCAAAGAGAATCAATGATATAGATAAAAATATTATCAAACTAAATCATCAACTTGCAGATCTCAATGAAGCCAACAATACATATTTAAATGATTCATTCGATCTTGCAAACTATTATATTTTAATTGGAAAAATTAAAAGTTTCATCGAGAATATAAATATTAAATCGTCTGAAAGCCTTCAAGAAGAATTAATTCAAAAACAGCTCAAACTTTCAGATCTAAAAATAGCTCTTGAAGAGTATGATAGTATTTCAGAGAAATTAGATTCAATTATTTTTCAGATTTCTTTAAAAATTACCGAGTATTTGAAACTATTAAATTATGAACATGGTACTTCTACAACCAGATTCGATTTAAAAAATTTAACTTTAATTACAACAAGATCTTCTGGAAAATCTATACCTATGAATAAAATAGGTAGTGGTGCTAATCATCTGGCTTTACATATTTCTGCTCTTTTAGCTTTTCATTATTATTTTCAAAATTTTAGTTGCCCAGTTCCATCTTTCATAATTTTTGATCAACCAAGTCAAGTATACTTTCCTCAATTAGGATTAGAAGCCAAAACTGATTTACGCGATAACAAACACTATAATAGAGATGATATTCAGGCTGTTAAAAACTTGTTCAAGTTCCTAATTAATTTTATAAAAGAGGAAGTACCTAATTTTCAAATCATTGTTACAGAACATGCACTTTTCAATGAACAATGGTTTACAGATTGTATGATTGAACCATTTTGGGCACCTCCACATGCACTTGTACCAGAAAATTGGCCCAACTTTGGGTAAGCTAAATTACTATTTGACATTTTAGGTAAGTTAACTTACCTTTATCTCGTACACAACAAAAAAGCACCCCTGCCTTCGAACTCATGGGTGCTTTTACAACTTAATGCGAGATAAGTATGAAACAAAAGCCTATATCTAGTCAAACGACGCCTATCCTTTTTCAACACCCTACTACCGCCGATCTACGTCCGTCACGTTGGCAAACCATTTATACCAATGCCAAAGAGTTTAGCCTGTTTGCCCTACTTGCATTCGCTCTGTGGCTAGTCATCCAATTCTTCTATGTTGTAATTGGAGGGTAATAAAATGGATTCTCTAATTAAAACAGAATTTCAAAGTGTTCAAGAATGGCGTGAACATGCAACACAGCTATTTGGTTCAGATTCATCCCAGTGGCAATTTGTATGTCCTTCATGTGGTCATATTACTAAAACGCAAGATTGGATAGATGCAGGAGATACAGACAAATCTATGGTTGCCTTTTCATGTATAGGGCGCCTACTTGGTTCAAAGAATTCTCTCTACTCTAAAAACTCTCCTTGTAACTATGCTGGCGGCGGGCTATTTCAACTTAATCCTGTCACAGTTCATCACGATGGAGAGGAATCTAGAGTTTTCCAATTCTATTATGCCAATAAGGAGGAAACTCCAAATGACATCTAATATCCAACGTCTCAAGCTAAAGGTATTTGCTGAACGCTATTGGCAAGACGAAGCATCCCGCCCAAAACGTGACACACTGGTTAGCCATATAAAACGTGGTTGGCTCAGTGGTAAAAAAATTGGTAAACAATGGTATGTCGAATGCACATCTTGGGGTGCGCCTTTGTACTATTCAGATGATGTGCCTAAGGTGGAGCTAGAGTCTCCACCTAAAACGGGCAACTCTATTGCAGACCGAATATTAGCGGAGATTTAACATGGCTCCTCGAAGTCGTAAGTCGGGGAACTTGGACCTACCTCCCCATGTCGAAGTAGACAAAAAGCCCAATGGCACTATGTACTTCCGCTACCTACTACCAAACGGACAGCGTAAGTCATTAGGTAAAGACCGCAATGAAGCCATTAAGGCAGCTCAGGCACTCAATACCGTGCTTGAGCGTAACCCAGACATTGTGTCTAAAATTCTATCTTCAGTAGAAAAAGCACATAAACAAAGTAGTGTTCCCAACTTTGGCCAAGCCTTAGGTGAATATGAAAAGCTGCATTTACCTAAGAAGAAACTTGCCAAAAATACTTTGGTCAATGTCACGGCGAATATTGGGAAATATCAGGACATGTGGGGGCATCTTTACTGTACCGATATTACCCTACTCATGATTTCAGAATACCTGAAAAAGCAAACTGACTTTCAGGCAGAAAAACACCGTTCACAGCTTATCGACATCTGGAAATACTTAGTGGCCAACGGCTGGGCACCAGACAATATTGCTGAGAAAACCTTAAAACCAATACGACCTGAAAAGCTGCGTACCCGTCACTCCAACGAGTCGATTGAATTAGTGAAGTCGGTTTGTCCGCCCTGGTTAAAACTGGCAATAGACCTTGCATTGCATTCCATTCAACGGCGTGCCGATCTGGTGGTCATGGAACGTTCAAGCATTAACATTAAAGACAACACCATGACCGTACTACAGCATAAATCGCTGAATTACGACAAGCCTGTGTTTATTGAAGTGGATATGCATCCAGAGTTAAGAGAAGTTGTGCTGCAGTGTGTAGAGCATTCAATGAAGCTGCGCTGCCCTTACCTTATTGCAACTCGACCAGAACGCATTAATGAGCAAATCCGTAATGCGAAACTGCATCCTTTTGCAGTAACGGAAGATCACATTACCAAGCAGTTTAAGAAGTATCGGGACCTGTCTGGTGCTTATGATCATTTGGAACCAAACCAACGTCCATCACTGCATGACTTACGCGCCTTGGGCATTTATAACATCACGCAGAAGTATGGGAAAAAGTACGCACAGGCACTGGCTGGACATGCAAATGTGAAAATGACCGACCACTATTTAGAAGGACATGAAGCACCTAAACCAGAGCGGATTAGCTACCGTTAGTCATACCAATAAGCTGATGCTTTCATTTCATGGATCATCAGCTTTTGATTTCATATAATCGCCAGTATGTTAAATCGAAGACTATTTAGTGGAAAATCCAAATAATAAGGATTTTGAATTAAGCACTACCAAAATTTCACCTGCCAATACTTTCAGAAAGTAGTTATATTTGTCTTAAATAATCTGTAAATTGTTTAAAGTCTTGTGATTTCGTTTCAGCAAGAGTCAAATCAAAGTGATTTTCAACAAAACTGTGAATATTTTTTTTCCGCTTATTTTTATTTCCTAAATCAATTTGCTGAGTAATATCTAATGTACTTTGGTCAAAACCGAATTCTATCCAAGATTCAATATTTTCTATAGCGAAAAACAACATAACTTGGCTATGATTCTTTGCTAATTGATTAAATTTTTCTCTAAATTTTTTATCTTCTTCATTGGGATAGTCACTATCAAGCAATATTAGAATATGATCAAATTTACTTAAATTATCAACAATAAGATTATCAAAGTCTTTCAAAAGAGAAAATTTTCCATAAGTTGGAATTATTAGAAACTCTATATTTAACTCCATCTTATTTATTAAGTTTTTCACAAAATCTCTATCTTGCGGACCTTCTACGAGAAGTAAAACTTTCTTTAATTGACTGGTATCTTTTTCACTATTATCAACAATTATGCTTTTTTCCAACTCTTTCATACAAATTTCAATTTTTGCCTGAAAGTCTAAAAAATTATAGAATGATACTATCCAATTATTTAAAGATCTTTGAGTAATCCAATCCAAAAAGTCAAATATCTGTATTTTCTCAACGTAAGCAGGTTTGAAATCTATTACATGGTGATTCTTTCTTCTAACCTCTTTTTCATCAAGAGTTTTATATCTTGCAAACGTAATTATAGGAATACCAGCTTCATCTGCGGTTATAAGTTCCATCCATGTAATAGATAATTCTTTATATTTATAAAAAAGTGTTTGATCTCTTAGTTTAATTTGTACTGCTTCTGAATTTAAATCAAAAAGTTTTCCACTATAATTTCCACCATAGCGTTTATCAATTAAACAAATTACTAAATCAGCAGTTTTAACTGCTTCTAAACATTGATCATGTGAATGTAAATTTAACTTTGCTGGAAACGTTGGACTTTCATTATAAAGAACAGTGTGT
>NZ_QETG01000032.1:0-36138 GCF_003105055.1 Acinetobacter sp. AM
AAAAAAGACAGAGATTTAAGAAATAAATTAATGACTTTATACTATTTTCATTTTTTAGATAATAGTAAAATATAGGGAAAATCAATATTGATAAAATAGCATTCAGCACCATACCAACATCAGTTTTCATTACTAATGTTACAACCACCAAAAAACTTATGAAGAATAAAGACGTGATTAAATAAGAATAATTAATTATATATTTTCTATACGAATATCCAAAAAAAACCAAAAAACCTAGAATAATATAAACAGGTTTCAACGTGAAGTAATATATATAAAAAACCGATCCAAAATAAAACAGACTCAGTTTAATATCATTCAATCTAATCATAGATATCTCATCGCAAAGAACAAAATTAAACTTCTTCAACCAATTTAATCAGTTGATTAAATTGATAGTCTGAGGTTAGTTCCACAGGAACCATATTAATATTTGTTTTATTGTTTTGAATAAAATCAGCGATTTTATCAGAACTACGTGTAGCAACCCCTAATTTGTATTTATTGATTAAATATGCTAGTTCCCCATCTTCATCACATAAAGCAATTATAGGTTTTCTAGCACGAACGTATTCATAGAATTTTCCAGTTAAAACACCCTTTTCAAAAGCACCATTCCCCAATGCAATGATTAAATATTCTGCACCATTTTGAATCTTTAAAATTTCATCTCTTGGCTTTTTCTTATTAAAATTAATTTTTAAATCAGGATACTTAGTTATGTAGTCTTGTACTACAGGTTCATCACTTCCAAAAAAATCAATACTTTTACCAGACTTAATTAAGCTAAGAGCATTAAATAAAGGTGTTAAATCCCTGAGACCACCATATAAGCCGCCAGTATAAACAAGACCATATGTATTCTCATACTCACTCTGCTCACCTGAAGAATCATCAACAAAACCATTACGAATAACTTTAATATTTTTATTGAGATAACTTTCCATCGTCACTTTCATATGCTGAGTTACCACTAAGGTAAAATCAGCCTTTTTTAATATTTTTGCTTCATATTTCTTATCTATTGAACGCAAAAACATTGGCATTTTTCTATACGGTGTTGTTGCCCACAAATCCCTGTTATCTGCTATCCACTTGACATCTTGATATTTATTCTTAATTTCTTTAGCCACAAAATGTAATGTAAAAGGCAATGCCATAGAGAATATAATGTCTGGGGATCCATTTTTTGAGATATATTCTTCAATAGATTTCAGATACTGATTTTTTTTATAAATGAAATGATCGGGATATGAAAAATGTACCAATACTCGTTTAATAAATTTAAATTTATCGGCATTTGGGTTTTCGTAATCCAGTGCAGATAAAACCTTACTAAAACCTACATCTACCACCTCAATTCCCGTGAGGTCAGCATTATAGTCCTTAGAAACATAGTTATCTTTATAAGAGGTAAAAACCGTAACTTCATGACCTTGAGCTACTAAATATTTTGCAAGCTGATAAGGCCTAACTGCTCCGATCATATTAACAGGGGGGAAAAAAGCAGCGATCATAAAAATTTTCACTGATTGCTCTCCAGGATTTTGACTATATTTTCAGCTGTATTCCCGTCCCCATAAATATCTTTAATAGTTATCTTATTTTGAGATTCACTCACTAACGTAGAATGAATTAACTCAGAGTTAGAGCCTACAAGTGTATTATAACCACTACTTACAAGTTCTACCCATTCCGTTTCTTCTCTCAAGGTCACGCACAATTTATTATGAAAATAAGCCTCTTTTTGTACTCCGCCTGAGTCAGTCACTATGAGCTCACTATGAATCTCTAGCCACACCATCTCTAAATATCCAGTAGGATCAACAACTCTAATATTTGAAGGAATAATTAAACCATATTGTTTAATTTTACCTACTGTTCGAGGATGCAGCGGTAAAATAATGTCTTTCCGAGAAAGTTCTAACCCTTTCAAAATATTAGATAACTTTTCTATATCGTCTGTATTTTCAGCTCGATGAATTGTACATAAAATAAATTTTTCTAAGTTTAATGCATCAAACCATGAAGGCTTAACCATTTTTTCTTTATAGTACAGTGCAACGTCATACATAATGTCACCAACTACAAAAATTTTATTTTCTTCAATACCTTCACGTAGTAAATTTTGTTTTGCCCCTAAACTTGGTACAAATAAATAATCACTAATTTGATCTGTCAAAATACGGTTAATCTCTTCCGGCATTTGTCGATTAAACGAACGCAATCCTGATTCAACATGTGCAATAGGGATATGTAATTTTATAGCTGCTAATGCACCTGCTAAAGTGGAGTTGGTATCGCCATAAACTAAAACAACATCTGGTTTCTCAGTTAAAAGGATTTCCTCAATTTTTTCTAATTGTTTGCCTGTCATTGCTCCATGGGTTTTCCCACCAGTCTGTAACATATATTTAGGCTTTGGAATACTCATTTCTTCAAAGAAAACATCTGACATGTTTTGATCATAGTGTTGACCAGTGTGAACTATTACTTCTTTAATATTTGGATATTGATGAAGTGCCCTAGAAAATGCTGCAGCTTTAATGAACTGTGGTCTAGCACCTAATACTGTTAAAATTTTCATCAATTAATTTCCTTTATTACCTTAGCAGGTACGCCTGCAAGTATGATTTTACCTTGCGGAAAACTTTTCGTTACAACCGCACCTGCAGCAACTACAGTGCCTTCCCCAAGCTCTACACCTGGCAAAATTACACTATTCATTCCTATCCAGCACTTATCACCAATAATTACATCTTTTCCATCTGTATGGGCATCCAAATCAGTAAGCTCATGATTTGAAGTAATTATTCCAACATTTGGAGCAATATAGGTCCCTCTACCTATATAAATTTGACCATCAAAATTTTGAAAATATGTTCCTGGCGACTGAAAGTTATTTAAATCATCTGGGTCAAAATGAATATTTGAAGGGTTTGAGATCAAGCAAGTTAAACCAGTCGGAAAGGGCATGGGGCGCCCTAACCGAAGTATGTTCTTTACCCAAATAGATTTAAAGGCTATTAAATAACCACTCAGACTATTATCAAAATATCGGCCTTTTAAATACTTTTCATCAAAAAATAAAGTTAGAAATAGACGGATGCAAGGCAACATAAAATAAATTATTTTTCTTAATATTTTTTTCATAGCTCGAACATCCTTAAAACTGAAGCTGTTAAGATTCCCAATATAATTGCAATTATAATAAAAAAAACAACTTTTTTGATTAAGAGAATATGATCTTTTATTTTAAGTCCCGCGGCATTAGAAAAAACTATATAGCAAATTCCATAAAATATACCACCTGAAATTGCATATGCTTCCAATAGATAAGATGGGTTTAAATAGAACTGCGAATACAACATTCCAATACGTAATATAAAACCACTTACAGTTAATAAAAGCATTTGCTTCTGACGGCCAATGATATGCATAATCATAGATATAGGCGAAGCTATTAGCTGAAAGCCAAACCAAGGTATCATCCAGCTTATAATTAAACCAACTTTTTCCCATTCTTGACCAAATATATATTTAGCCAAAATTGGGCTAACAAGACCTATAAAAATTAGACTACTAACACCATATTTAAACAAACTTTCTAATATAGTTACAGTGTATTGAGTAATAGTTTTTTCTTGTACAGCTGCTGGTGCATGAGCTAAATATACTTGTGAAACAGCACCACCAATTAGCTGAATAGGCACAGCCATCACTTGCATTGCTATCATTAAATAACCTGCTTCTGAACCCAGAGCAAGCGTAGCAATAATAATTATAGGGAGTTGAGCTCCAGCAGAATTCGCTAATGAGTCAAAAGTTGAATATTTAGGAAACTGGTCATTCTTTTTAAAAATGGTATATAATTGAACGAATGTTATACTTTTGATAACAGTATTCGCTTCATTCCAAAAAATTTTAGCTAATTTTCCAATTCCAGCCGAAATCTTAATAATTTGACCTAGAACCAAGCCCCAAGCTGCTCCTCCAAAAATTCCAAATAAGATTTGCGTGGCTACACCACTTACCGATTGTACAATTCTTGTTCTAGCAATTATCGTAAAATTTTTCTTTCGAGTTGCCCAATACTGAAGGGCTGTATATATGCCTGAAAAAAAAACACCTAAAGGGATTAACCAAATTATTTGGTTCAAACTCGGTTGTTTTAATAAAGTAATAATTTCTGTATGAAACAACCAAATTATAAAACTAATTAATATACTAATAGTAAAATTACTAATTAATGCCAGTATAACTAATATTGCTGCCTCTTTATCTTCTGAGGGAATTGGTATTGCAATTTCAAAACGTAAACAACTTGCTACCGTAAATATACCTAATATAGAGGCATAAACAGCAAATATAGAAAACTCAGCAGGACTATATAAACGCGTTACAAAAGGTAAAGCTATTATAGCCAAGCCTTGAGCAAAAGCTGTGCCTCCAACAAGGACAGATACAGCTCTTAAAAAGCCTCCTTGAGCATTTAGCTTATTATTGATCTTTACAAGAAGGCATTTCACTGTTAAATCAACCTAAAGCCCGAATAATTTTCTCTTGAGCTTCAACAGTCAAATAAGGATGCATAGGCAAACTCATCACTTTTTCAGCAATAGTATCACCGACAAGTAGCATCACGTTTGTATCCGCTACTGCTGGTTGTTTATTGAGAGGAATTGGATAATGCACAGCCGTTGGAATACCTTGAGCTTTTAGTTTTTCTTGGACTTCTGCACGGTTATCAACCTGAATCGTATATTGTGCCCAAGCACTCGTATTATGCGATTCAAGATATGGCGTGGTAAGAATATCTGCTTGATTAAATAACTGATTATAAACTTCAGCTACTTTTTGACGAGCTTGCATTTCATCATCCAAAATTTCCAATTTTGGCAATAAAATCGCTGCCTGAATCGTATCTAAACGACTATTCACACCGACACGAATGTGGTGGTAACGCTTATCTTGACCATGGCGTGCAATTTGACGCATCACTTTTGCCAACTCATCATCATTGGTAAAAATTGCACCACCATCACCATAACACCCCAATGGCTTACTTGGGAAAAAGCTAGTACAAGCAACTGTACTTAAATTACAACTTTTACGCCCCTTATATGTCGCGCCAAAGCTTTGTGCCGCATCTTCAATGACAGGGATACCATACTTTGCAGCAATCGCATTGATTGCATCAAAGTCTGCACATTGCCCATAAAGGCTTACAGGTATAATCGCTTTTGTTCTTGGTGTAATTGCGGCTTCTAATTTTTCTACATCTAAATTATAAGTTTTAGGATTTACATCTACATAGACAGGCTTTGCACCTAAAAGTGCAACTGTTTCAGCAGTAGCAATATAAGTAAAACCCGGAGTAATGACCTCATCGCCAGGACCTACACCAAACGCCATTTGCGCGATTTGCAAAGCATCTGTCCCATTAGCACAAGTAATACAGTACTTTGCACCGACATAGGCAGCTAACTTTTCTTCTAGCTCAGCAACTTCTGGACCTAAAATGTATTGACCATGCGTCAATACTTTTTGAATACCAATATCAATTTTATCTTTAATCCGATTTTGTTGTGCTTTTAAATCAATAAAGTCAATCATATTAACCTTGCTTTGTCAGTGTCGTTCCATCGAGTTGATAAACTGCTCCTGTATGTGAACAGATTACTTGAGCTTGTCCTTGCAAAGGAAGGTCAAGCTGCTCACCAAATTCACTCATCCAGCCAATTTGTTTCGCGGGCACCCCAACCATTAGCGCATAAGCTGGTACATCTTTATTAACAACCGCACCTGCTCCAACAAAAGCATAAGCCCCAATGGTAACACCACAGACAATTGTACAGTTTGCCCCAAGCGTAGCACCCTTTTTCACTAAGGTGTCTCGGTATTGATCTTTACGCTCAATTAAAGAACGAGGGTTGTAGACGTTAGTAAACACCATGCTTGGACCGCAAAATACCCCCTCTTCCAAAAATACATTATCGTAAACCGATACATTATTTTGGACTTTACAATGGTCACCAATCACAACGCGGTTACCAACAAAGACGTTTTGACCTAAAGACACGCCTTTACCGATTTTGGCACCGCCACAGACATGAACAAAATGCCAAACACGTGAGTCTTCACCAATTTGTGCGCCATCATCAACTATGGCAGTTTCATGTTGATAAAAGCTCATGCTTTTTTCACCTTTGCCAATAATGGATGTGGATTTGATGGGTTTTCAACAAGTGGAGAAACACGGATCACTTCAACTGTTTCAATTGCTGCACGGTTCTCTTCAACACCATAACCTTTACCCTCTAATACACGTTGATAGCTTTGTGTATGTAAATCGGTAAAGCCACCTGAAAACTCAAGCTCTTCATTTTCAATGGTAATACTACGATAAGTCAGCTTTTCACCTTGTACCGCATTTTCTGGTAGGTTATTTGCATCAATGGATAAGAACCAACGTACACGTGCGCGCTCATATTCTAAATAACCAGAAGCCGTTTTTTCATCACGGCAATGCACTTCATTTTTAACAATTTTGCCAAAAATAAAATGCAACATATCGTAGAAATGCACACCGATATTGGTTGCAACACCACCTGATTTATTGTCTGCCCCTTTCCATGACTTTAAATACCATTTACCACGAGAAGTGAGATAAGTGAGATCAACATCAAATACTTTACCGGCTGGAGCAGCCTGAACTTTATCACGCAATGCAATAATTGAGGGGTGTAAACGTAATTGTAAAATTGAGTTTACCTTGGCGCCATATCGCTTTTCATATTCAGATAACATATTTAAGTCTTCTGAATTCAGCACCAACGGTTTTTCACAAATGACCTCAATGCCATTTTTCAAAGCATATTTCATATGCGGCGCGTGTAGATAGTTTGGTGAGCAAATCGCTACATAATCCAGCTTTTCACCTTTTAGTTTTTGGTCTTCTACATAGGCTTCAAATTCTTCAAACTGAGTAAAGAATTCTGCTTCTGGGAAATGACTGTCCATAATACCCACAGAATCATTTACATCCATAGCAACAGCTAAGGTATTACCAGTTTCTTTAATAGCTTTTAAATGACGCGGCGCGATATAACCAGCAGCACCAATAAGTGCAAATTTCTTCATGTTTTAAACTTCAATTTAATAATAAGATAAAATTAGAGACGGAATACCGTAAAGCCTACATCTGACATTTCTGTACGATCAAAAAGACTTTTAACATCAGCTAACACAGGCTTTTCGCAATTCACATAACTGCGCAATTCATTTGCAGAAAGTGACCGAAATTCATGGTGTCCTACCGCAATAATCAGACTATCTACAGGATTTTTTTCATCAATTAATCCCAATTCAATTCCATATTCATTTTGAACTTCTTCAGCATCTGCCCATGGGTCCACTACTACCACTTGTGCTCCCCAGAATTCCAGTTCTTTAATGAGATCAGCAACTTTACTATTACGAATGTCTGGACAGTTTTCTTTAAAAGTTACTCCAAGTACACCAACTTTTGCACGAGGCACGTCAATACCATTTTGAAGCATAAGCTTAATCGTATTACGAGCAACATAACGGGCCATATTGTCATTAATACGACGACCTGCAAGAATGACTTGTGGATGATAGCCAACTTCTTCTGCTTTATGAGTCAAATAGTAAGGGTCTACTCCAATACAGTGCCCACCGACCAAACCCGGACGGAACGGTAAGAAATTCCACTTACTACCTGCTGCTTCTAAAACATCTAAAGTATCGATGCCGATGCGATCAAAAATTACAGAGAGTTCATTCACTAAAGCAATATTTAAATCACGTTGTGTGTTTTCAATGACTTTTGCAGCTTCTGCAACCTTAATGCTTGATGCCTTATGCGTACCTGCGGTAATAATGCTTGCATAAACAGCATCTACAATATTGGCTACTTCTGGGGTACTACCACTCGTTATTTTTTTAATTTTAGTTAGAGTATTAACCTTATCACCAGGATTAATTCGTTCTGGACTATAACCTGCAAAAAAATCCTGATTAAATTTCAAACCAGAAACTTTTTCTAAAATTGGTATACAAACCTCTTCTGTAGCACCAGGAAAAACTGTAGATTCATAAACTACAATATCTCCTTTTTTTAAGGCATATCCCACTGTCTCACTTGCTTTTTTTAGTGGAGTCAAATCGGGACGGTTAACCTGATCCACTGGCGTTGGAACCGTTACAATAAAAAAGTTACTTGTTTTAAGATCATGCAAATCTGCACTAAAGTCTAGCTGTTCCGAATTTTGAAGCTCTTCAGTAGAAACTTCTAAAGTATGATCTTGTCCGTTTCTCAACTCATCAATACGATGTTGATTAATATCAAAGCCTATAACTGGATATTTTTTTCCAAACTCTACGGCCAACGGCAAACCCACGTAACCTAAACCAATAATTGCTATTTTTAAATCAGAAAGCTGCAACATCTGTCTGCCTTGTCGTGCTTGTTAATATATACATGTGATATGCCCTTTCGAGACCGCATTAATATACCAGAAATACCATCACCAATAACGTAAATGTTTACAAACAAGTTATACAATTTGTTATAGTTAAGACATTTTAAATTAGATACACTTCATCTCATCCAAAGATTGAAATATTTTTATAATAGGGTTCAGAGTGAAATTTCTACAATATATTGGCCTTTTGGGGTTCACACTCAGCACTGTTGGTTGTGCTCTAGCGCCCGGCCTACAAACATATGATTTACCTGAACAAGGAATCTATCAAACCGAACTTGGAAGTTCTGTAAATGTTATCCAGTTAAACCAAAACACTTTGCGTCATTTACAGCAAAACCAAAATACTGATATACAAGATATTTCACGTTTATTTCGCCATTCTCAACTTAACTACAAACTTAGTCCTGGCGACATTCTGTCTATCTATTTATGGGCTTATCCTGAAATTACGCCACCTGTAAGTAATGCTAACAATGATCAATCGATTCAAGCCAACGGCTTCCAAATTGATCAAACAGGCTATATTCAATTCCCAATTATTGGACGCTACAAAGCAGCAGGGAAGTCACTTGCCCAAGTCAATCAAGAACTGCGCAGCCAACTTTCTCGCTATTTAAAAACACCTGACGTGATTGCACGTGTCCTGTCTTATCAAGGGCAGCGTTACTCTGTACAAGGCAATGTCATGAAAGGCGGGCAATTCTTCCTGAGTGATCAACCTGTGAGTGTCTATACAGCACTTGGCTTAGCAGGTGGCGTTAACACACAATTCGGTGATAACACCTCCATCACTTTGGTTCGTCAGGGTCGCACCTTTCAATTAAATAGTATTGATTTAGAGAAAGCAGGTTATTCACTGCACAATCTTTTAATTCAACCCAACGACACGCTTTATGTAAATTCAAAAGAAAATCAAAAAGTTTACGTGATGGGTGAATCTGGTAAAAATCAATCCTTATTGATGCGTGATCAGGGCATGACCTTAAGTGATGTCTTAGGTGAAAGCCTCGGTTTAAATCCAAATACCGCCAGTGCCAGTCGGATTTATGTGTTACGTAGCGATGCGCAAACGCAACAAACTGAACTGTATCATATGAATTTACTCAGTTTGGGTGATTTCGGTTTAGCCAATCAGTTTAAAATGCACCGTAATGACATTGTTTATGTAGATTCTACTGGTTTAGCCCGTTGGCAACGTGTTGTGACCCAAATTCTACCTTTCTCAAATGCTTTATATAATATCGACCGTTTGGGGCAATAATGCATATTCAAAATATTCTCGTGGTCTGTATTGGAAATATTTGTCGTAGCCCGATGGCTGAATACTTTTTAAAGCAGGAATTTCCTCAACTTCATGTTGAATCAGCAGGAATCTCTGGTTTAATTGGTCATAATGCTGACGATAAAGCCATTTTATGCATGCAAAGGCATGGCATTGATATGCAGGCACATATTGCAAAAAAATTAAATGCCGACCTAATAAAAAAATCCGACTTAATTTTAGTCATGAGTCAAAATCAGCAAAAGCATATTGAGCAGACATGGCCCTTTTCCAAAGGAAAAACCTTTCGATTAGGTCACTGGCAAGGTAAGAATGTCCCTGACCCTTACCAGCATGAACAAGCCGTTTTTGATGATACCTGTCAGCTTATACAAAACTGTATAAATGACTGGAAGAAACATATTTAACCCATTGATAGCAAAATTATGAGCCAAAATACCAATACAGAAGACACAATTGATTTAAAAGAGCTGTTCTTTTCGTTAATTGCTCAATGGAAACTGATTGCATTATGTACCATCTTAAGTTTGGTGTGTGCATTACTCTATTTAAGAACAACTCAAGATATCTATGCGGTTGATGCACTCATACAGGTTGAAGATAGCAAAGGTGCAGGTACCGCGGCTTTATTGGGTGATTTATCATCAATGGTCGACCAGAAGTCCCCTGCCCAAGCTGAAATTGAAATTCTGAGATCGCGTTTGGTTTTAGGGCAAGTTATTCAACAACTGCATTTAGATTTTAGTATTTCATCAACAGATGATACGATCTTTCATCGTTTACTCAATCAAGATACTTTCAAAACCGAGTATCTACCACAGGCTGTTACTTTTTACAATAATGAGCAGTCATTTCAGGTTCGAAAATTTGATGTCCCTGCTGAATACCTCAACAAACCACTGCTTTTAAGTTTTGAGGATAAGCAATTTACCCTGACCGATCAAAAGACGGATGAAGTGGTTTTTAAAGGGACATTAAACCAAGTCAACCAAAGTCGCTCTTCTGTTGGTACTTGGGATATTGGCATTTTTAGCCGTGATTCATTGAATTCAAGTTATACTGTGCGCAAAATGTCTTTACCTGCAGCAGTAGATAGTATTCTTGAAAACTACTCGGTCGCAGAAAAAGGCAAACTTACTGGCGTACTTGGACTTAATTATCAAGGTGCAGATAAAGAGCACATTACCAAAGTTCTGAATTCTATTTTAGTTGCCTATAGCCAACAAAACATTGAACGTCGTTCTGCTGAAACAGCACAAACTTTAAAGTTCCTCGATGAACAATTACCAGAGTTAAAACAGCAACTCGATGTGGCTGAACGTGAATTCAACAAATTCCGTGAACAGTACAATACCGTTGATGTCACGAAAGAGTCTGAACTTTATCTGACTCAAAGTATTAGTCTTGAAACTCAAAAAATTGAACTGGAACAGAAGCAGGCTGAGCTTTCAGAAAAATACACTGCTGAACACCCAGCCATGCAACAAATTGATGCCCAGCTCGCAGCAATTAACAGTAAAATTAAAGAGTTGAATGCGACGCTAAAACAATTACCAGACCTGCAACGTCGTTATTTACAGTTATATCGTGAAGTTGAAGTTAAACAACAGCTCTACACTACACTATTGAACTCTTATCAACAGTTACGGATTGCCAAAGCGGGTGAAATTGGTAATGTCCGTATTGTCGATACAGCCGTATTGCCAATTGAACCAATTAAGCCTAAAAAATTGTTGGTGCTGTTGTTATCGATTTTTGTCGGTGGGTTTATGGGTGTATTAATCGCATTAATGCGAAATATGCTACGTACGGGTATTAAAGATTCTGGTCAAATTGAAACTGAACTCGATCTTCCTGTCTATGCGACTGTGCCACGTTCACCTGTGCAAGAGAGTCGTATTAACATTATCAAGAAGAAGAAACACATTCCTATTCTTGCTGTTAAAAATAGTGATGATATTGCGATTGAAAGCTTACGTAGCATGCGGACTGCCATTCATTTCGCACTGAACAATGCGCGTAACAACATTATTATGATTTCAGGTCCCGCACCAGAACTCGGTAAATCATTTGTATCAACCAACCTTGCGGTTATTTTGGCACAAAGCAACAAGCGTGTATTGTTGATTGATGCGGACCTACGTCGTGGCTATTTACATAAGTATTTCCATCAAGATAACCAAGCAGGGCTTGCTGAATACCTCAATGGTCAACATCCACTCGAAAACATTCTCAAAACCACAGAAGTTGAAAATTTATCGGTGATTACTCGCGGTAAGAGTCCTGCAAATCCATCTGAGTTACTCAGTACTGAACGTTTTAAAAACTTATTGGAACAGCTATCTACCCAATTTGACCATATCATTGTCGATACGCCACCTATTTTGGCAGTTACCGATGGTATTATCATTTCCCAATACGCAGGCGTTAACCTTGTGATTGCACGTTATGGTAAGACTCAAATTAAAGAACTTGAGTTGGTAGTCAATCGCTTTGAACAAGCGAGCGTTAAAGTGACAGGTATTATCTTAAACGATATCCAACGTACGGCAGGCTCAAGTTATGGTTATAACTATGCCTATGCCTATAAAAATGCGAAAGATGACTGATAGCTTAGCAATCATTTTTCACTTAAAAGGATCAGCATGACGCTGGTCCTTTTTATTTGTATAAAAAATGTTTTAGGTAATCAGTCTGTTATAGCTTCTTTACCTATACAGGCATATAGTAATATCCAAATATATAGTCGGTTGAAATACCATCTAAGCATTAAAAAATTTGCTAAAATAGCAGCAAATTTTTGATTACTACAATGAATTTTGGAAAACCCTATGAGTAAAGCCTTACCCATCGCTGTTGCTGTAATTTTAGGCGGTGCTGCACTTGTTCCAGTTTATTATGCCACCAAACATCCTGAAGCAATCACATCAAAAGCCTCTAAAAATGCTTCTGCTGTTGAAAAAATTAGTTATGCTTTAGGTTATGAAGTTGCACATCAAACACCTCCTGAACTTGACATCAATAGCTTTGTAACAGGCGTACGTGAAGGTCATGCTCGTACACAACCTGCATACACTGAACAAGAATTACAGCAAGCTTATCAGCAATTCCAACAAGAAATGCAGAAAAAACAGGCAGATCAAGCTAAAAATGCACAGAGCGCAAGCGACAGCTTCCTTACAGAAAATGCCAAAAAGCCTGGGGTAAAAACGACTGCTTCTGGATTGCAATATATTATTACTCAAGAAGGCACTGGCAAGCAGCCAGCGGCTGACTCGGTCGTGACGGTACATTACACAGGTAAATTGGTCGACGGGAAGGTATTTGATAGCTCAATCCAACGTGGTGAGCCAATTGAGTTCCCACTCAATCAAGTGATTCCGGGTTGGACCGAAGGCTTACAATTAATGAAGGAAGGTGGTAAAGCCACTTTATTTATTCCAGCGAAATTGGGCTATGGCGAACAAGGCGTACCTGGTACGATTCCAGCCAACAGTACACTGATCTTTGATGTTGAATTGATTAAAGTGAAGTAAAAAATGAAGGAGAGCTCGGCTCTCCTTCTTTCACTTTCAATATTAATTTTGCACAATATACAGGTTTCAATCGAACAAACAGATCGACTCAAAATGATTTTAACGTGAGACTGATTTAAATCTAACATGCAAAAAATAAAAAAGAACTGTCATCGATATTCCCCCAAACTTGTAGATATTCCGACACGAAAAATACTTTAGGAAGGTTGAATGAAAATACAAATTCTCTTGGCATCGGCGCTGTTATTCAGTGCGACTACTTTTGCAAAACCCATTACCACCAGCAGTTCAAGCTCAGAACAGGCTGGGTATAGTTTTGGCTATTTAATGGGTCGTACCAATGCCGAATCAATGAAAGATTTAAATCTCGAAGCCTTCATTCAAGGGCTCAGAGAGGCCGCTCAAGGCAAAGAGGCTTCATTAACAGATGAAGAAATGGCACGCGTCCTAACCCAATATAAAAAACAGGCAGAAGCCCAACAACTGATTGAATTAAGAAAACAAGCTGAAGAAAATAGCAAGATCGGGACAGCCTTTTTAGCAGAGAATGCTAAAAAGGCTGGCATGCAAACCACGGCGTCAGGATTACAATATCAAGTGCTTAAAGCAGGCACAGGAAAAACCCCTAAAGTCAGCTCAAAAGTTAAAGTGGATTATGAAGGTCGTCTGATTGATGGCACCATTTTCGATAGCTCGATTGCACGTCAACAGCCTGCCGAATTCCAAGTCAATCAAGTCATTCAAGGCTGGACCGAAGGCTTACAATTAATGAAAGAAGGGGCTAAATATCGCTTCTTTATTCCTGCTCATCTCGCCTATGGTCAGATTGGTTCTGGCGATATTATCGAGCCGAACAGCACGCTGATTTTTGATGTCGAATTATTACAGGTCTTGCCTTAAAAAAAGGGACTGATATCAGTCCCTTTTCTTTGACTATAGATAACCTTTAAAAAGCTGATGCTTTGATTTCAGTCTCTATCGAAAATGATATTTATGGACGTAAATCACGCGGACGGAAACCCATCACAATTAATCCGATCAGGTAAGCCACAACACCAACGACACACAAGCCAATTACTTCGGCCACACGCAACCATTGGGATAAGCTACTGTCATACCAAGTTAAACCATAAGCCAAGGCAGCAATCATGACAATGTTGGCCACAGCATATTGTGAAAACAGCTTTTTCCAATGCGAACCAAAACGGAAAATATGGCGTTTATGCAAGTAGAAGTACAACATGCCTGCATTGACTAAAGCCGAACCAGAAGATGCCATTGCCAATGCCATGTGTTCAGCATGCCAATCAATTAATTTAAAGAAACCAATAAACACCACGTTTAAAATGGCATTTGCTGCTACCGCCATTAAACCAACACGTACTGGGGTTTTGGTATCTTGCTGCGCATAAAACCCAGGTGCAAAGACCTTAATCAACATGAAAGCAATGACCCCTGCACTCATACACTGTAAAGCCAGCGCTGTCATTTGCGTATCTTCTACAGTGAATTCACCCCGTTGGAACAAGGCTTGAATAATCGGGGTCGACAGCATAAAAAGTGCAATGCTGGCAGGCAGCCCAACCAAAACAATGACTTTCGCAGCCCAGTCCATCATGCCTCGGAATTTATGTTGATCTTGTTCCGCGTGTCGTGCCGACAATGACGGCAAAATGACCGTTCCGATGGCAACGCCAATCAGGCCCAATGGTAACTCGGTCATACGCTCCGCACTATATAGCCATGACACAGAACCATCCTGCATAAAGGATGCCCAAATGGTATTCAGCAGTAAATTAATCTGCGTCACGGATACCCCAAACAACGCTGGCAGCATCAACTTCATGATGCGGTCGACACCTTCGTGCTTAAAATCAACCTTCGGTGGAATTAATAAATTTTTGCGCCAAAGTTCAGGAATCTGAATCGCAAGCTGTAACACCCCCGCCACGACCACTGACCAACCCAAGGCCATAATCGGTTCAGCCATATACGGTGTGAGCCACCATGCTCCCGCAATCATTGCCACATTAAGGAGGACTGGCGAAAATGCGGGCGAAGCAAATGAGCCATAACTGTTCAAAATACTGCTGGCAAAGGCGGTCAGTGACATGAACATTAAATATGGAATGGTGAGGCGGAACATGCTCACGGCCAGATCAAATTTCTCTGGATCTGAATGGAAACCCGGCGCATAGATATACAAAATTGCTGGCGCGGCCACCATCGCGATAAATGTCAGCAAGGTCATGACCGTCAGTAAACCACCAAATACACGACTGATGAGAATTTGGACTTCTGCATGTGTCTTACTGGTTTTATATTCGGTCAGTACAGGAATAAAGGCTTGTGAAAAGGCTCCTTCCGCGAACAGGCGCCGAAAAAAATTGGGGATACGGAAAGCAACCACAAATGTATCGAAATCCTTCCCTGCACCAAAGACATTGAGCAAGACAATATCACGTACTAATCCGAGTACACGAGACAACATGGTCATTGCACTGACAATAAAGGTCGATCGCCAAAGCGCCATCGTATCCACCCAGTTAAAAAATTAGTCGCTATTGTAATGAAACTTGTGAAGAAAAATCGTTGTTAAATGATTAACCTCAACGGAAATGTCTCTTTATTTTGAGTTCTTTATCTGTTGCACCAAGCTTCTGAACTTCACCCAATCAAAGTAAGGGCCTGGGTCGGTTTTGCGCCCTGGTGCAATATCAGAGTGCCCTGCCACATGCTGTTGTATCGCTGGATAAGCCTGTTGCAAACTCACCACCACTTGCGCCAAAACCTGATATTGCAGGGTTTCAAAGGCACAGTCATCGCTTCCTTCGAGTTCAATTCCGATAGAATAATCATTACATTCCTGCTGCCCTAAATATGTGGAACGTCCTGCATGCCAAGCCCGTTGCTGAAAATTCACAAATTGTAGTACCTCTCCAGTACGTAAAATCAGCAGATGTGCCGAAACCTTTAGGTCTTGAATGGTTTCAAAATAAGGGTGTCGCGTTGAATCTAGCTGGTTCTGGAAAAATTGCTGGATATAGCCTCCCCCAAACTGCGACGGCGGTAAACTGATATTATGAATCACCACCAATTCAATTTTTGCCTCTGCTGGTCGCTGATTAAAATTGGGCGATGGAATTTGCTTCGCACCGATGAGTTGACCATCGACAACCTGAAAAGACGAGCGCTGCTGCATAATCCATTCCTCGCTATATTGAAGCTTTATTTATAAGTACACCATGCTAAAACTTTCATCATAAAATCTCAAATCTACGGCATAAACTGTAAAGAACAATGTTAAGATAACGCGCAATTTTCATGGGTTAAAAAGACACGGAAAGACTATGAGTATTTCTCCAACGCTGCTTGAACAATCAATTCAAATCAATATTCAACAAGCACTCCAAGAAGACATTGGTGATGGGGATATTACGGCCTTATTAACCCCCGAAGATGAGCAAGCAACGGCAACCATCATTAGTCGCGAAGACATGATTCTTGCAGGTCAACCTTGGGTGGATGCCTTAATTCAGGCTTTTGATGCTTCAGTTCAAGTCACTTGGTTAAAACAAGACGGCGATAAAGTTGCAGCCAATGAAGCATTTCTAAAGCTTGCAGGCTCAGCGCGCAGTCTACTGACCGTCGAGCGCCCTGCGCTGAACTTTGTTCAAACTTTATCGGCTGTCGCGACCAAAACTGCTGATTATGTCAAACAGCTAGATGGTTTAAACACCAAATTGCTCGATACTCGCAAAACCCTACCAGGTTTACGCATTGCGCAGAAATATGCCGTTGCAGTAGGCGGTGGGCAAAATCATCGCTTAGGCTTATTTGATGCATTCTTAATTAAAGAAAATCACATTATGGCAGCAGGTGGCATTGCCGAAGCAATTGCCAAAGCCCATCAGATTGCGCCGGGCAAACCTGTCGAGGTTGAAGTTGAAACTTGGGATGAACTTAATCAAGCCCTTGAAGCCAAAGCGGATATTGTGATGCTGGATAATTTTAGTCAGCAACAAATGATTGATGCCGTCCAACATGTCGCAGGTCGTTGCAAATTAGAAGCATCGGGTAACATCACCATTGATAATTTACGCCAAGTTGCCACGACTGGCGTTGACTATATTTCAATGGGTGTACTGACTAAAGATGTTAAAGCGATTGATTTATCGATGCGTTTCAATGGCTAATAATTGATCCGATTTTGGTGGTCACCGTTAAACGTGATCACCAATTTTGAATCTATATAAAGTGCATTGAAAATAATCTTGAAAGTTCTATAATCCTGAGCTGCCTTTCTCCTCCCTCAACATCTGTTATGAATATCTGGAAACAGCAACTTTTATTTTTGCTGATTGCCCTCGTGTCTGTGGCCTTTTTCTGCGTTTATCCTGCCCTTCCACGCATCCTGAATAATCCCGAGCAGTATCTTCAGCTCAATGGCGCAAAAATTGTCATTTCAGTGCTGATCAACTACGCACTAATTTCTTTCTTTTACTTATTGTTTCGCAAAACCTTTATTACCATTTTCTTTAGCCAATTTATTTTCCTATTGCTGATTTTTATCAATACACAAAAAGAAAAATACTTATCGGCCAGTTTAGTCCCGAGTGATTTCTTATTGATTAAAGAAACCTTTGTTGTCGCACCGTGGTTACTTAAATTTTCGGTCCTATCAGGGGTTGCTGTATGTATTGCCCTTATGGTCTTTCTCTACCGTAAAGAACGGCTTGAGAAAAAACGCCTGTTTTTCTCAAATGCTTTACTGTCTCTTTTCGGTTTAGGACTTTTTGTTAGCGCAAATTTTAGTAATAACTTTGGTCAGTTATGTAAACAAAACCAGCTCGGCTGGCTATGTGAATATCGACAAGCTTTTCCCAACACCAAAGGTGATTGGATCGGTGATCATCTCACCATTCAAAAAATTGGTTTTATTCCCTTCTTTTTTTCAAAGTCGATGGATAGTCTGAATACTCGGCTATTTAATACCGAAAATATTCCTGAACCCACCATCAAAGCGCTATATACACCTTTTAGCACCACTCCACCTGTGCTCAAGCAGGCGCAACAGCAACAGCCCAATATTGTAATGATTATGAGCGAGGCACATTGGGATGCACGTCAGTTGGGCAAAAGTATTCCGCAGAACATCACCCCAACACTTGATCGCTACCAAACCTCAAGTTTGCTTTCGCCAAGTTTTGGTGGCGGTACAGCCAATGTGGAATTTGAAGTCCTGACCAGTTTGAATATCTATTTAAATCATAATGAATTAATGTATGTATCCAAACTGAAACGCCCCACTTATTCCTTGGCCACTTATTTGAATAGTTTGGGTTATGACACCACTGCCATGCACAACAGCGGTAAGTTTTTTTACAACCGCAACACGGTTTATCAAAACTTAGGCTTTAATCGCTTTACTTCGCTGGAAAATATGACCAGTGCACAAGATCGTGCCAAATATATCAATCAGGCGGGTTGGGCAACGGATGATTTACTCTATCAATCCATTCACAAGCAACTGAAACAAACGGAACAACCGCAATTTATTTATGCCATTACAGTCGAAAATCACTTTAACTACAATGATGATCGTTATGGCAAGGATCATTTCAACATTGATCAGCAAGGCCTCAGTGAGCGTTCCAAACGTCAACTCAACACCTATCTGACTGGCTTACAGCGTGCGGATCAACATGTTGAACAATTACTGCAAGATTTAAAACAACTGGAACGCCCAACCCTTGTAATTTTCTTTGGTGATCATTTACCAAACTTGGGTCAAGTCTATGATGACTATCATTTCTTTGCTTCAGCTCAGGAAAAAGCTGAAAAGAAAGATGTGAAGTTTTTTAGCACACCTCTAGCCGTCTGGAGTAACTACCCAATTGATCGCAGTCTTTTCCAGCAAAAAAATATTGCAGCACATTTTCTTGCGCCTAAAGTGCTGACAGCAGCCCAATTGCCACTGCCCCCTTATTACCAATTTATCCAAGCTGTAAATGCCTGTTATAGTGCCATTCATCAAACTGGGGTCGAACTCAATCCTGAATGTAAACATCCGCATCCGCAATTGTTAAACCAATACAAAGATTTAAATATGGATGTGTTGAATGGGAAGAATCATAGCTATCAACTGCTGACTCAAAAAGCATCTTAAGTTTTTATGATGCTGTTGAATCTTTTGAACTTTGCTGATCTTGTTGTGAGGGATGAGAGGTTTGATCCCAAGCAGATACCGTTTGTTTTAATTCAGCAGGACGCGGATCACACGCCATGAGTGCAAAGGTCACCACTGCACAAAACAGTATAAAAAATTGAGCCATAAATCCATGCTCCAATAAAATGAATGACATGAAGTTTACATCGCGATCATGAGCATAAAATTAAGCGCATGTTATGGATTGATCTTGATTTGATTAGGTTTTGTAATAAAAAAATGCACCCTGATGGGTGCATTTTTAATGTTTTACATGATTAAGCATATTACCAGCCCAAAGCTTCTTGCTGCTTCTGGATCAGCGCTTGAATGCCTTTTTCAGCCATTTCTAACATGTCATTGGTTTGAGTACGGGTAAACGGTTTATCTTCCGCAGTGCCCTGAATTTCAATAAACTCGCCTGCTTGCGTCATGACAACATTCAAGTCGGTCTGGCAGTTTGAATCTTCTTCATAGCACAAATCTAACAATACTTCGTCTTTAAAAATGCCGACAGAAATAGCAGCAACTAAGCCTTTTAATGGATCATGCTTAATTTTCTTTTGTTCAAGCAAAACATTCATGGCATCAACTAATGCAACTGCTGCACCTGTAATCGCAGCAGTACGTGTGCCACCATCGGCCTGAATCACATCACAGTCAATGGTAATGGTATTTTCACCCAGTTTTTTTAGATCGATCATGGCACGTAAGCTACGACCAATCAAACGTTGGATTTCTTGAGTACGTCCAGACTGTTTACCACGTGCCGCTTCACGGTCACTACGGGTATGCGTTGAACGTGGCAACATACCGTACTCTGCGGTTACCCAACCTTGTCCTTTGCCTTTCAAGAAACGCGGTACAGAATTATCAATACTGGCAGTACATAGCACTTTGGTGTGGCCAAATTCAACCAGCACAGAACCTTCAGCATAACGTGTGTAATTGCGGGTAATTTTTACATCACGTAATTGATCTAGAGTACGTTGGTCGATACGCATAATTCGCCTTTAATCTTGACAGGAATTCGTTGCGCACAAGTATAGCAGATGCAATCTCGTCAAATGGGATATCCACAATCCTGTCATCAAAAAACCCCGTTGAATAACATGCCACGACTTTTTACCCCCAATTTCTGCTGTTTTTTTGGACAAAAAATTTGTTAAACTCTATCAAAACCAGTCGAGAGCTATTATGTCGATTAGAGATGAACGTAAACAACAAAGTCGCCAAGCCCTGCTGGATGCTGTCTTAAGTTTAAGTTCATCAGGAATTTCTTTTAGCAGCATGAGTTTGCGAGAAATTACGCGCCATGTTGGTTTGGTTCCAACGGCGTTTTATCGTCACTTTTTAGATAAAAATCAGCTCGGTTTAGAGTTAATTGATCAAGTTGCCCTACAACATAAACGGGTCTTGCATGAACTCAAGTTAGCCTCCTTACTCCAACAACATACCGACATAGAACCTCGCCTAGATCAGTTTTTTACAGCCGTACAACAACATCCTGAATGGTGGATTTTTATTAGTGCTGAACGTTGGGGCGGCAGTGCTTTATTACGCTATGCGATTGCCCGAGAAATTGAGTATCTGATTGAAGATTTGAGTGATGAACTGAGTGAAGTCGAACCTACTTATGCTGTTCAAGACCTTCAAGTACTGGCTAATCTGCTGATTAATTTATCTTTTAATTGGGCCATGTCTTGGATTAATTTAATGGTTAGCACCGACAACCCACAACTGATACAGCAACGCCTAAGTTTTAAAAATCAAACCGTTCAACAAATAGAGTTGCTGTTTCGGGGCATCATCCATAAGAAATAAAGGCTTCTGCCTATCCTTGATCCCGAAAAGCTCTCATAAAAAAACCTGCAACAATGCAGGTTTTTAACACTTCACAGATTATTTGGCTTTACGCTCTTTCTCAACCAAGTAGCTCACGACTTGCGTCACTTTGGCATCTTCACCCTGTACCACATATTTACCATTCACTACCACCGCAGGCACACCTGTTAACTGGTATTGTCTAGCCAGTTGCTGTGATTGAGCAACTTTCGAGGTAATCATAAATGAGTTAAACATGCTGTTAAATTTAGCTTCAGGAACCCCATATTTGCTAAAGAATTTCGCTTGCGATTTTTGATCAAAAATCTGTTGACCATTCACATGGATCGCATGGAACAAGGGTAAATGGGTCTTTTGACGTACACCTAATGCCTCAGAGACATAGTAACCACGTGCACCCTGCTCCCACACCGGGTTCATGGATGCTGGGGTACGCACAAAACGCACATCTTTTGGAATATTTTTTAACCAAGTTTGCATATGTGGTTCTAACTTAAAGCAATGTGGGCAACCATACCAAAAGAATTCACGCACTTCGATTTTTCCTGGCACTTCAACTTTGCCTGGGTTGGCGACTACCGTATAGTCCTTGCCTGCAACAAAATTCGCTGCCATAACACTACCAGAAAATGCAAATACGGCCGTTGCAAGGCTACCCAAAAGGAATTTTTTCATTGCGTTTGTTGTCCTCTAAATCATTATGATGAGCTTATGCGAAAACTATAAAACAATTTAGTCGATTTCGTTTTCCTTCTGTGAACTTTTTTACTGCTTTTATCGCTTTTTTTAGAATTAACGCTACACTAGCCCTATTGATCTTTATACCAAAACAACTTGATTGAGGTGGCGCAGATGTCGCAATTAAATGTTGATCCGCAAGAAATTGCCAAATTTGAAGCCTTCGCTGCTATATGGTGGGATCAGCATTCTGAATTCCGACCGCTCCATCAAATTAACCCGCTACGCCTCAATTGGATTGATGAACGCGCCAATGGTCTTGCGGGGAAAAAAGTGCTCGACGTGGGCTGTGGTGGCGGCATCTTGGCAGAAAGCATGGCACGCCGTGGTGCAAATGTACTTGGCATTGATATGGGCGTAGCACCACTCAATGTTGCACGGATTCATGCCGAACAAGAAGGCGTACAAAATATCGAATATCGCCAAATTCCAGTGGAAGAATTAGCCAAAGAGCAAGCAGGTCAATACGATGTGGTGACCTGTATGGAAATGCTGGAACACGTGCCAGACCCTGCTTCCATTATTCAAGCCTGCCAAACACTGGTAAAGCCGGGTGGACAGGTGTTTTTCTCGACCATTAACCGCAATCCCAAGGCCTATTTATTTGCCATTATCGGTGCAGAATATATTTTAAGAATGTTAGCCAAAGGCACGCACGATTATCATAAATTTATTAAGCCATCCGAATTGGCGCATGATATTCGTCAAGCAGGACTCAACCTGAAAGACATGACAGGATTACACTATAACCCGCTGACGAAACGCTACTGGCTGGCACCGAATGTCGATGTGAACTACATGGTCTACACTGTAAAAGCAGGTGCAGAATGAAAGCCGTTCTGTTCGATCTCGATGGTACTTTAATTGATACTGCTGCGGACTTCATTCGTATTATTCAAGGCATGTGTCGTGATGCAGGTCGTGAAGTGGTCGATGCTGCGCTCATTCGTACCCAAGTGTCTGAAGGCGCGCGCGCCATGGTCAAACTGGTCTATCCAGAACTTGAAGTGGATGATCCCCTTTTTCTGACCCATCGCCAACGCTTTCTCGATTTATATGGCGCTGAGATTGCAGTGGATACCGACCTATTTATGGGGATGTCTCCGCTTTTGGCAGAATTAGAGCAACACAATATTCCATGGGGAATTGTCACCAACAAACCCCGCGGACTCAGTGAGTCTTTACTGGCTGCGCTGAACCTGACTGAACGTTGTGCCGTATTGGTTTGCCCTGAAGATGTCAGTAAAACCAAGCCTGATCCTGAACCAATGTATCTTGCAGCACAACAATTGCAACTGCCAGCAGAACAATGTATTTATGTGGGTGATCATCCACGGGATATCGATGCAGGTCGCAATGCTCAGATGTACACCATCTTGGCGGCGTATGGTTACTTACCCTTGGCGCACAAAGATGACCTTGCTGCATGGCAGGCAAATTGTATTGTGAACACCGTGACCGAATTACAACACGTGATTCAACAAAAACTCACGCTCAACAGTGCTATAAATACATAAACTTGATGAAGTAAAAATAAGAAGGAGGTGACCATGAAATATTCTGAATATCAACCTCGCCCAGATCTGCTCAAAGATCGCATCATTTTAATTACTGGGGCTGGTGATGGCATTGGTCGTGCTGCAGCACTCAGCTATGCCTTACATGGTGCAACCGTGGTCTTGCATGGTCGCACCTTAAACAAACTGGAAGTCATTTATGATGAAATCGAAAGTTTGGGTGCACCACAACCTGCAATTTTGCCACTGCAATTATCCAGTGCTTCACCACGCGATTATGAATTGTTATACGACACTTTAGAAAAACAGTTTGGTCGTCTGGATGGCATTTTGCATAATGCAGGCATTTTAGGTGAGCGTACCGAGCTTGAGCATTATCCTATTGATGTTTGGGATGATGTCATGGCCGTCAACCTTCGCGCTCCCTTCATTTTGACACAGGAACTGTTACCTCTGCTGCAAAAGTCAGACAATGCCTCGGTGGTTTTTGCCAGTTCTGGGGTTGGACGTCAGGTTCGGGAAAAATGGGGAGCTTATTCGGTTTCTAAAGTTGCGATTGAAGCGGTGAATCAATTGTTTGCCAAAGAAAATCAACACCCGAATGTCCGCTTTAATTGTATTAACCCTGGCGCAACACGTACCGCGATGCGTGCCAAAGCCTATCCAGATGAAGACCCAAAAACCTTAGCCACGCCAGAATCCATTATGCCTGCTTACTTATATTTGATGGGCGATGACAGTCTGCATCTTAGTGGGCAAAGTATTGATGCTCAAGATTAATTTCTTTGCTGTTTAAACCTGAACCAAAAATCCTTTGTTGTTAACAAAGGATTTTTTTACAACCCAGCAATCGTTTTATCTTCTTAATTTGATAAAAATATTCGGTTTTACAAATAAAAACATCTCTCCTAAACTCTATCGACATGCTCAGCAACAAATTTAGGAGGCAATTTCCATGACCGATTTACAGCACAAAGATGAATTGATTCGCTCAATCCAATCCCTACAACTGCCTGAAACGTTGCTACACGCCTTGGATGATGCACAACAAGCGCCTAGCGTGATTGAAGCAATAGACTATTTACAACACTGGGTCGAACAATGGAATTAGACCATTCACTGATCCTGTATAGAAAGGTCTGCCACTGAAAATTTACTGGGTTCTTGCCGCATAAATCGACTGAACAGAGAAAATTGCCCATACAGAAAGATTTTCAAAATGGATGATTTCATGGATAATATTCTTAATTTATCTATTTTTTTAAAGAATTAATCTAATTCCTTCACAGTTTCTCTGCATTTTTTTCGTACATTAAGAACTGTGAAATGAATACATCTATAACGAGGGGTCAACATGAAAAAGACGATGGCGATATTGACCATTTCTTTCAGTGCATTGATGGCAAGCAGCCTGAGTTCTGCTGCCCCCCACTTTGATCATCGTGGGGATGACCATCCACGCGGCAATCAAGGTAAAGGGCGCGACTTTCGTGATTTTGATCAAGATGATGAACGCATGCAAGATAAACGTCGCATGCGTGAAGAACGTGGGGTAAAACGTCTACAGCAGCATCAATGGCAAACGGGTTATGTCATGCCACAACATTATCGTGGTAACGGCTATAAAGTCGGCTACAAAGAACATAACTTACCGAAACCCGCACGTAATCAGCAATGGTACAAAATCAACAATGACTACATTTTAATCGATTCAGGCAGTAATGGTATTTTACGTATTGTGAATGATTAAGTCTTCCACTTTAACCGTTCTGTTTTCGCCAGTCTTACCTCAAGTTAGACTGGCTTTTTTATGGCTGCATTTTCCTGAAGCGCTATGATTCACTGCCCATAAGCCTTAGGCCTAAACGCTGAGACCCTGTTTACAATCTTCGTTTTCTCTTCATCAAATTCACATTTACACAATACTGCTCTCATTTTTTCTCTGCTGTTGTTGGTTACCTTAAGCCTATCGAAAGACATAAAGATACATTGAGGTTCAACATGAAAAAAATCGTTTCTGCTCTCGTTTTTACTTTAGGCAGTGCAATTGCGGCGTCAGCCATCGCAGCACCCGCTTATGAACATCGTTACGATAAGCGCCACTATGCAGAACAACATGATCATGATTGGCACAAAGAAGATGGCCGTTGGAAAGACCAGCGCTATCAACGTATTAACCCAAGCCGCGATTGGCGTGTAGGTCAAACGCTACCTCGTGGTTATGATTCTTCACGTTATGCCGTGGATTATCGTGATGCAAAACGCTTGCACAAACCTACACGTAATCAACAGTGGTACAAAATTAATGGCGATTATGTCTTAGTCAACGAACGCAACAACCGCATTATTCATATTCTGAGTTAATGCTTACAGCCCTCCAGATAAATTCCTTCCCCCTCGGCACCTTAACGAAAGTTAAGGTGTTTTTTTATCTAAGATTGTTCGCCTGTGAGTTTTTTGATTAGAATCTACTATTGATCAGTTTTTTTGAGATAGGCATGCAAGCGAATTCGAACGATGTTTCACAAAGCACAACCTTACAATATGTGCACTGGTTTCGACATTCTGCACCCTACATCAATGCACACCGTAACAAAACCTTTGTCATTATGTTTGATGGTGAAGCGGTTCTACACGAAAACTTCCAACATATTATTCACGATATTGCTTTGCTCAACTCATTGGGTATTCGGCTGATTTTGGTACACGGCGCGCGTCAGCAAATTAATCAGAATTTAAAAAGTGCTGGACTCAGTACCCCATTTCATCAACACCGTCGCATTACCACCCGAGAATCTTTGGGCTGTGTGATGAATGCCGTGGGTTCAGTTCGCCTACAAATTGAAGCGTTGTTGTCTATGGGTTTGGCCAATTCGCCGATGTATGGCGCGCGCATTGATGTCGTTTCAGGTAATTTTATTACTGCTAAACCGTATGGCATTCGGGATGGTATTGATTTTCAACTGACAGGAGAAGTCCGCAGTGTCGATACCGATGCCATTCAAAAACATCTGCAACAACACAATATTGTAATGCTCGGTCCAGTAGGATATTCCACAACGGGTGAAGTTTTTAACTTACCTGCAGAAGAAGTGGCAACCAAAACCGCCATTAGCTTAAAAGCGGATAAATTGATTTTTCTAGGCAAACAGCATGGTCTACTCAATGAACAAGGTCAGTTACAACGTGAAATTACCCCGCAACGCCTAGATCAGTATATTTTGCAATCTCAAGAGCATAATCCTGAACTGGCGCAGCAACTCCGCAGTGCACAAAACGCCTCACTCAAAGGGGTGCATCGTGTGCATCTGATTTCCTATACCTATGATGGGGCTTTACTCGAAGAACTGTTTACCCGTGATGGTTCAGGCACGATGGTCACGGATGCGCATTATGAAGATGTGCGCATGGCCAATATTCAAGATGTCGGTGGACTGATCAATTTACTACGCCCACTCGAAGAAGATGGCATCTTGGTCTACCGTTCACGCGAACGACTGGAAACGGAAATCGAACAATTTGCAGTAATTGAACGTGATGGCATGATTCTGGCCTGTGCAGCCCTGTATCCAATCCCTGCGCAAGAACATGAATTACGTAGTGCTGAAATTGCCTGCGTAGCCGTACATCCAAGCTACCGAAAATCCAATCGTGGTAGCCAAATTCTGCACTATTTGGAAGGCAAAGCCCGCAGTATGGGCATACAACAGTTGTTCGTCCTGACCACACGAACAGCGCACTGGTTTTTAGAGCATGGCTTTGAAACCGCCAATGTCGATGATTTACCCAATGCCCGTCAGGCACTGTATAACTATCAGCGCAATTCATTGGTGTTTAAAAAGCGGATTTAATCCGCTTTGCCCATTTCAACAACATTCACATGGATCACAATGACTTTACCTAGATCACAAAAGGCGAGGTAAAGTCTATCTGAGATTAACCTTTCCACCTAAGCATTCACCTATTCATGTGCCATCAGCTTAGCAGCATTTATGCAATGCATATCGTCCAGCGTACTAATTCAGGCTGAATGCTATATTCCGCTACGGCATAAACTTATACAGATAGCTTAATTACAAAATAAATCTAATATTTTCAATGAATTAAATAAATACAAATTGATATTCTATTTTTCTTATAAATCAACTTTAACGCTAAGTTTTGCATTTTTTTATTTATCTTTTTTTTTCATGACCAATCCTTGTTTTTTTATTTTTTTCGCAAAAGAAAGCGCTATAGCGTATCTGCTCAAGCTTATCGCAACTTAAATTACAACGGAGCACGTCGAACATGAGCAAGCCATCTTTTACTTCAACACGTCCATGGATCCTTTTGACTGTTGTGGCTGGTAGCATGCTCATGGCTGGCTGTAGCCCAAAAAAAGTTGAGACCACCACTTTAAATATTGGTTTTCAAAAGTACGGCATCTTACCGATTGTGAAAGCACGTGGCACTTTAGAACAAGCTTTGGCCGCACAAGGCGTGCAGGTGAAATGGGTCGAGTTTCCAGCAGGTCCACAATTACTGGAAGGGCTGAATGTCGGCAGTGTAGCTTTGGGTGAAGCCGGTGAAGCACCTCCCATTTTTGCCCAAGCTGCCAATTCAAATTTGGTCTATGTCGCCAACCAACCTGCTGCACCGCAAGCTGAAGCCCTGATTGTGCCGAAAAGCTCGAACCTTAAAAGCATTCAAGATTTGAAAGGTAAACGCGTGGTGCTGAACAAAGGCTCCAACGTACATTATTTACTGTTAAAAGTGCTTGAAGCCAATCAGCTCAAACTCTCCGATATTGACGTGGTGTACCTGCCACCTGCGGATGCTCGTGCCGCCTTTGAACGCGGTGCAGTCGATGCATGGGTCATTTGGGACCCATTCTTTGCCGCAGCCGAGCAACAGTTGGGAGCACGCGTACTCGCTACGGGTAAAAATCTAGTTAGCAATCATCAGTTTTACTTAGCAGATCGCAAATTTGCACAACAACATCCTGACCTTTTAAAAACAGTGGTGAATGAATTAAATCAGACCACCACGTGGGTCTCACAGCATCAACAACAGGCGGCTCAGTTACTACAACAACCTACAGGCTTGCCCGTTGAAGTCTTAAACCGTTCGATTTCTCGCATGGGATTTGGAGTTCAACCCATTTCTGAAGAAGTGGCAAAACAACAGCAATTTGTCGCAGACGCTTTTTATCAACAAAAGCTGATTCCAAACAAAATTGACATTCAAACTGCGCTCTTAAAAACGACACCATAATAATGAGGAACAGCAAAATGAACTCGCTTAAAACAATAACTTTCGTTGGCATTACTGCACTGAGCCTTGCGCTGAGTGCTTGCCAAAAATCTGAATCGAGTCAGACCCAAGCTGCCACTCAAAATAAAGCTGAATCGGTAGATACGCTTTCTATTGGCTACCAAAAATCTTCCCTAAATTTGTTGGTGGCACGTCAGCAAAAGTTGTTTGAACAGGAATTTCCTCACGCCAAAATTGAATGGAAAGAGTTCCCTGCGGGTCCACAAATGTTAGAAGCTCTAGCGGTAGGTGCTGTTGATTTTGGTGCCGTCGGCAATACTCCTCCCATTTTTGCTCAAGCAGCAGGTAAAGACTTAAGTTATGTCGGTTATGAGCTAGTGCCTGCCAACTCTCAGGCATTACTGATTCCCAAAAGTAGCGGCATTCAGTCCATTCAAGAGCTAAAAGGCAAACGCATTGCGGTACAGAAAGGTTCAAGTGCGCATGAGTTACTCGCCAAAATTTTGCAAAAAGCTGGCTTAAGTTGGCAGGACATTCAACCGATTTGGTTACCCCCTGCCGATGCACGCGCCGCTTTTGACAAACAGTCGGTTGATGCTTGGGCCATTTGGGAACCCTACCTCAGCGCGGCTGAGCAAGATGCACATGCCAAAGTGCTGATTGATGGGACTGCCTTCCCCAAAACCTACTCCTTCTATATTGGTAACCCAAAATTCATCGCGGCACATCCTCAAGCGACTTCACAGTTTTTACATGGCTTGAATCAGGCCGATCAATGGGTATTAAAAAATCAGCCGCAAGCCTTAACTGTCTATACCCAAAGCACAGGTTTACAGACTTCAATTGCCCAACGCGTGATTGATAAGCGCCTGAAACCATCGCCGATTCATACCTTAACCCTTGAAGTGGTACAAGCGCAGCAACAAATCGCAGATCTGTTCCAACAGGTTCAATTGATTCCGAAAAACATTCAAGTTCAAACCACCGTTTGGGCAGCACCTAAAACCCACTAATCTGTAGAAATTGTAAGGATATTGATAATGAAAATTTTCTGGTTTATTCCCACACATGGTGACAGTCGTTATTTAGGAACCAGCAAAGGTGCGCGCCAAGTCGATCATGCTTATATGAAGCAAATTGCAGTTGCAGTGGACAATTTAGGCTATGAAGGTGTGCTGATCCCAACGGGACGTTCATGTGAAGATCCATGGATTACTGCCGCCAGTTTGATTGATGCAACCAAAAATCTGAAGTTTTTAGTGGCACTACGCCCAGGAGTGACTACACCTGCATTAGCTGCGCGTATGGCTGCCACGTTTGACCGTTTATCCAATGGACGTGTCTTGTTAAATCTTGTGACGGGTGGTGACGAACAAGAGCTTAAAGGTGATGGCATTTATGAAGACCATGCCACCCGTTATGAAACTGCCAGCGAATACACCCAAATTTGGCGTGAGATTCTGACCCGCTCACACACAGGCGAATCTTTCAGTTTTCATGGAGAACACTTAAAAGTTGATGATGCCAAATTACTCTATCCACCTGTGCAACAGCCTTACCCACCTTTATGGTTTGGTGGTTCTTCAGAAGCAGCGATTGAACTGGCAACCGAACAGGTTGATACCTATTTAACGTGGGGTGAACCACCTGCAGCAGTCAAAGAAAAAATTGAAAATGTCCGTGCGAAAGCCTCTGCAAAAGGACGCCAACTTAACTACGGTATTCGTCTGCACGTCATTGTGCGTGAAACCAATGCAGAGGCATGGCAAGCGGCCGATGAGCTGATTCAGTATGTCGATGATGCGACCATTGCTGCGGCACAACAAAAGTTTAAGCAAATGGACTCTGTGGGACAGCGTCGTATGGCTGAACTACATAATGGTGATCGTAGCAAACTTGAAGTATCACCAAACTTATGGGCAGGGGTTGGACTGGTACGTGGTGGAGCGGGTACCGCTTTGGTAGGTGACCCGCAAACTGTGGCAGATCGAATTCAGGAATATGCAGATTTGGGCATCAGCACCTTTATTTTTTCTGGCTATCCGCACTTGGAAGAATCTATTCGTTTTGCTGAATTGGTCTTCCCACTCTTACCACTTGAAACGCGCAAAAAATTGTCGCAACCAAATCTGACTGGCCCCTTCGGAGAAATTGTCGCCAACAATTATGTGCCGAATCAGACCCCAGTTTCACGTCCAATTAAGGAGCCTGCCTAATGTCCAAAAGTACTGCGGCTGAAACTTTCCCAAAACGGAAAGTTTCACGTGGAACAAACTTTGGGCAGCGTTTGCTGCCTTGGTTGTTCCCTTTTTTACTGATTCTGGTCTGGCAAATTGCATCTAGTACAGGTTTGCTACAGAGTCGCATTTTACCTGCACCGACTGCGGTCATTAGTGCCTTCTGGCATTTACTCATCAGTGGTGAACTTTGGCATCATGTCAAAGTCAGCGCAGGACGTGCCTTATTAGGACTGGCTATCGGTGGTGGCTTCGGGTTGCTGTTAGGATTACTCAATGGCTCGTCTAAAACGGCCTCGACCCTACTCGACACCACCTTGCAGATGATCCGCAATATTCCTGCCCTCGCCTTGATTCCGTTGGTGATTCTCTGGTTTGGCATAGATGAAACTGCAAAACTGTTTTTGGTGGCAGTTGGGGTATTTTTCCCAATTTATATCAATACCTACCACGGCATTCGTTCGGTCGATCCTCAACTGATTGAAATGGGCAAAAGCTACGGTCTCAGCCGATGGGAACTGTATAAAAATATTATTTTACCTGGGGCGATGCCCTCCATTTTGGTCGGCTTACGTTTTGCCCTTGGCTTGGTTTGGGTCTTACTCATTGTTGCGGAAACCATTTCTGCCCAAGCGGGCATTGGCTATATGACCATGAATGCACGTGAATTTTTACAGACCGATGTGGTTCTGGTCGGCATCTTACTCTATGCCCTATTAGGTAAACTGGCAGATGTGCTAGCGGTCAGCTTAGAAAAATATTTATTGCGCTGGCACCCGGGCTATCAAAAATAAGGAGCCGAAGATGACAGATCTCAGTATTGGCCAGCATGTTGCTGAACAGATTCAACACCCACAATCACCACAGGCAGATATCCAACCGAAAGCCGTAATTGGTGCAGAAATTCTGATTGAACAACTCTATAAGTTTTATGGTGATGTCAAAGTTCTTGAAGATTTAGATCTCCATATTCAACCTGGAGAATTTCTTGCTATTGTTGGACGTAGTGGTTGTGGCAAAAGTACCTTATTAAGACTGATTGCTGACTTAGAACAACCGAGCTACGGCGAAATTAAATTTAAATCGGCACGCCATTTGCGTGAAGGCATTACCAGTGACGATATTCGGGTTATGTTTCAGGACCCACGTCTGCTGCCTTGGCGCAGTATTGAACAGAATGTACAGCTTGGACTCAACAAAGACGCGCATGCACATGCCACTGCATTATTAGAAAAAGTCGGTTTAAAAGAAAAAGCGCCTCTTTGGCCTGCGCAACTTTCAGGCGGACAGCGCCAACGCACCGCACTCGCACGGGCACTGTCTCATCAACCCCGCGTGTTGTTATTAGATGAACCACTTGGTGCTCTCGATGCCTTAACTCGATTAGAAATGCAAAATCTGATTGAAAAGCTATGGCGAGAACAAGGTTTTACTGCCGTTTTAGTGACCCATGACGTTAGTGAGGCAGTACAACTGGCCGACCGTATCATTCTACTCGACAAAGGCCATATTGCCCGTCAATTTCAGGTTAACTTACCCCGCCCACGTGAAAAAAATCTGCATTTCGCTGAACTTGAACAGCAAGTCTTAAATGCCGTTCTCTCCACTTAAATGATATTTTTGCTCCAAGCTTAAACCCAAGCTTGGGGCAAAAATGCTAAGTGAAAAGGGATCAATCGCATTCGCAGCACTGTCATCAAACTGTAATATTTGAAATAAAAAATGACCCAAATTGATGCATTTTCCCGCTCCGCTATCCTTTTGATTTTTTTAATGGAATGAATGTGAAATCGCGCACTGTTTTTTATCCGTAAAATACAGGATTTCATCAAATTACCTGATTTGTTGATGCACAAATCTGATGATTTGCCGTACAATTTGAGCTTCCCTGAATTTTTTAAAGCTACGAATGGAACAAAAAAAGAGTACTCAAAAGCGCCATCAATTGCTGAATGCCGCACTTGATGTTTTTTCCTTATATGGATTTAACGGGGCTAGTTTAGATGAAATTGCTCAACTTGCAGAAATGCATAAGTCGAACATTTTTTACTACTATGAAAATAAAGAAGCACTGTATGTTGAAGTGCTAACCACTGTTTTACAAAAATGGTTAGCGCCTCTGCAAATGCTCGAATCAGAGCTTGAGCCGACAGAAGCCATTACCAATTACTTAATGCAAAAAATTGAGCTGTCGCGCACTCAGCCCAAAGCATCACGTTTGTTTGCCTTAGAAATTATCCAAGGTGCACCGCATATCTTAGAAATTCTCAAAGGACCGCTTAAAAAACTGGTCAAGCGTAAAGCCAAAGTCATTAGCATGTGGCAAGAACAAGGTAAAATTTCAGCAGATATCGATCCTGAATTGCTCATTCTCAATATCTGGGCTGTGACGCAAAACTACGCCGACTTTGCGACTCAAATGGAAATGGTAACAGGTAAAACCTTGCGCAACCGCAGTATGCAACAACGCGTCATTCAACATACGGTCCATATGATGCTATACGGCATTCTACCGCGTGAGCAACACAACTAAGCCCTATATTGATTTTGGCATACGACCATAGACGCCTATGGTCGCCGAGCCAATTAAGCCGAAATAGACTGATATAACGACAATAACTTTTTCGCCCCGAGCATTAAATTTTCTTCCCAATCAAGATGCGCACTATCGTCTGCACCATCAGTAATATATTTGACTGAAATTAAACGTACCCCCAGTTTTTTACACACTTTGGCCATCGCATAACCTTCCATATCAACCAAATGACATGGGACTTTCGGTTGACCTGTCTCAAAGCTATCCCCTGTTCCACACACACCCTTCGGCAAATGGGCAAAATAAGGTTCTAGATCAATCGCCGCAGGATGGTCATGATCCATAGGCGTTACCCCCACGGCAAAACCGAGCGGTGAAACATCCATATCCCGCTGTACAAAGCTGGTCACTTCAACCAATGCATGACGCTCAAAGTGCGAACTGCCCGCACTACCAAGGTTTAATAAAGTTTTGCAGCCTGTCGCCTGAATCACTTCAAAGGCTTTAAATGCCGCATTAACCTTGCCAATGCCACTGTAATGCACATCAATCTGTGCTTGCTCAAATAAACCTTTCGACTCATTTGGTAGAGCCATAATCAGCGCCAAAGAAGATTTCATTGCACTACTCAAAATCAGAATTGTGCTATTAAAAATCAAAACCACCCCGTGTGCAAATTCTCCCGTCATCTACATCTCCATTTTTTGCCCACAGCTAGATGCGGTTATTTTTGTTGCAGATACAGATTTAAACATGGTGAGAAGAAAAGCCGTCCTGCATAAAACCCAGCCATGGTTTTGCTCATGACCACTCCCCATAACAGCATCAACAAGATTGCCAAGCCATAGCCTGTATTCAGTAACCAATGAAGCTGCAATTGCTGGGCAAGTTGCAACGTTGCCAAACTGAATACGCCTATCCATCAGGTTATGACACAAGTCTTGTTAATCGGTATTAAAGTTAGCTCTATTCATTTTATTTTTTATAGGTCTTTATGTGGTGTAAAACCAACTACATTTGCACCACTATCTTGATTTTTTAAACCTAATTCTGAGCAAACGATTGCATATATTTTTGTAGGAAATCCCCCATCAAAGCTCCATTCATTGCCATTTTTTTCCATATCAACTCGGCCTGAAATATTAGGATATTTATAGCCAAGTTTATTCACGGTAATGTGCTTTGCTAAATATTTACTATATTCAAAATTTTTACTACGCATCTCATTTATTAGATTATATAGCTCTGTAGCGTCAGTTTCAGATAAGCCATGTTTTAGTTGCAAGATTTTGATATTATTCATTTTCAATTCAAGATAATATGTCAGTTATAAGAGTATCCTAGTTTTTGTAATAATGGAAAAATCTCTCTAAATTTTTCAGGTTCTAAAAGTATATCTGCAATACGAATAGCAAACTGTTGGTAGCTTTCAGTACCTTGCGAATATTTACTCATTTCAGATATACCGTCGCTTTGCTCGGTTAATCTCGTTAAGGTGTAAAATAAAGATTTGTCATCAGGGAAAAAGCAAGGCGAAAATTTTAATAGTGCTCAATCGCTCGTAGACACTCGCTCGGTTAAGTTTTATTTTTACTCCAATAATTTAACTCTTTAGATGGTGGAGAGGATAAAACTGGATTTTCAATGTGCAGTACTAAGCTATGTCCTGTTTCACATACCTGTAAATAAAGATCAAAAGATGTCGTGATACTAGGGTCTATTGAGGCTTGTATGGCAAAAACTTGTTTCAGTTGTTGGATGTGGTATTCAAGAAAAGCTATTTCTGTCCCAAAACTCGATAAACTTCTTAAATTACGCTGAAAGTTTTGTAAGCTACTAATATCAGGCGGTAAGTTAAAACACGTTACATCCACGACCCAAGGATGGACTTCATGTAAGTAGGGGCGAATAACCTTAACGCCATCTCCTCGATCACGTTCTTTGAAAAAGGGTTCTACAGGAAGGCAATATAGATGGCTTTGTTCTCCATCAAACATTGAAAAAATCAACGTATTGTTGATTAGCATTTCTTTTGTGACACCTTCTAATAAGCGTTTTTCAATTTCCTCATAAATCACATCCATTTGTTTAAGTTCTTTATCTTCTTCTACTTTGAAACTTAAAAAATAGTCCATAATTCGATTTAAAAAGATCGTTTCTCCTGTTCCTGCAATTGCTCCTAAACTCCATAACTTGATTTTCGCTTCATCATCATGAAATAGACGCATGTCTCCTGTTTCTATATCACAAACCATCGCTCGCTTATCTGCTGCAATCAATAGGCAATCTCCCAAATGGGCAGAGACAATCATAGTCATATGCAAATTTTCTTAGTTTTAAGGAATTATGTTATTTTAGTCACATAATTAGACAACTTGCATAACTCATAAACCGAACAATCATTTGCTGTAATTCTGCACCGACATTTTTTGATATTTCATGCATAATTTATGCATGAAATATATTG
>NZ_QETG01000033.1:0-33515 GCF_003105055.1 Acinetobacter sp. AM
ATTGTATTTACCATTTCAGTTACAAACTATATTTTTACTGATCGGTAAAATACTCTATTTTTTACAAATGATTTAGGCACTGGTATTTACAACTCTATGTAACTGAAAATTCTGATGAATACATTAATTAATTTACAAGGAAGAAGATGGTTAAAATAGCATTGTAATTATATTTTTAATCTTCGAGGGAGAATCAAAATAATAGATATTAAGATTCTGCTCAATTATTTAAATGGTAAATCTCTAAAAGCTTTATAAGAATTAAATTCCGAAATAGGTAAAACATGCAAATTAAGCTTGATAAGCATTGCGCTAATGCTTGGAAAAATGAATTGAAATTATTGCCAAAAACTAATAAATGTCTTTCGACAGAGCTTATTGAGCATAGTGCAAAATTGGCACAAAAATATCTAAATTTGAGAAATGTTCATCTTAATGAATTAAAAATAGGTGGAGGATTACTTGAATTCTCTAACCTACCAATTGACGATCAGCTCTGCCACCCCCTATCTAGCACTTCAAGCCCCCACCCTAAAGGATATGTATCAGAATTAGTGCTGCTCGGAGTTACAAAAGCCTGTGGTTTAAACCCTTTTGCTTATAAAGAAGAAAAAAATGGAGCATTAGTACATCAGATCACGCCAAAAGACTTAAAAGATAATACTCGCGCTTCTAGTCAAGGTATGGCTAAGTTTGACTTTCATACCGATGGAGCCTATTTGTCGAGAAATATTAGACCGCATACTTTGTCGTTAATGTGCCTAGTAGATGAGAAACAGACTGCTACTAATTTAGTGAGGATTTCTGATGTAATTAATAAATTAAGCCATAAATCAAAAAATGTGTTGGCTGAGTCAAGGTTTGTTCATACAGCCCCCGAAACCTTTAAAGTGCAAAATAAGCGAATAAAGAGTTCCATTTTTGACTTGGTCGATGGGAATTATGAAATTAAAGCGGCATTACACAACATTAATGCTACAGATGAAGACAGCGAATCTGCATTGCATGAACTGAAATCAATTGTTTCAGAGAATCAAATTCAGAAATCTTGGAATGTTGGAGATCTCATTATTTTTAACAATCTGCATTGTTTGCACGGACATGGTGAAATGAAAGGTAACCGATGGTTACAGCGGTGTTATGGCACATATACATTCTCATCAACCACAGTTTTAGACATTGAATAGTTGCTTATCAGATGATTTTTGAAGTTGTACTAAGGGTTTTTTTGTTAATCGCAATCTCTATTATTGGGTGGGGTGTTGGTAAGAAATTTAAACTAGATTCCAAAGATATTTCAACTTTGCTTGTCTATATTATTTCCCCATTTGTGATTTTTTATTCAATTGTCGAATCACCAGCAAATTGGACTTATCTTAAGTTTTCTTTGGGCGCATTCTTATTGGCGTCCTTCATGGCTGTAATAGGGTTATGCTTTGCAAGGTGCTTTTGGAAAGACAGTCGAGTTAATCTATTTGGCTTTGCAGCGGGTACGGGTAACACTGGATATTTTGCATTACCACTGGTACTTGCAATCTTCGATAAGACGCAAATAGCCATCGCTATTTTTATTATTATAGGTATTAACCTATACGAATTTACAGTGGGTTATTTCATTACAGCTAAAGGCTCATTGAATATTAAGGAAAGTATTTTAAAAGTCATAAAAATGCCTATTCTTTATGCTGCATTTTTAGGGATGATTTTTAAATATCTCGATATTCAATTCGATGAGGTATTCCTTTCATTCTTGGCGAATTTTAAAGGTGCATATAGTGTTTTAGGAATGATGACCATCGGGATTACAATTGCAAAATTTTCAAAAATCGAGATCGATTGGCTTTTCTCAGCATTGGCTTTGACATGGAAACATTTGATTTATCCTATCGTTGGTATTTTGATGTTTATGGTTATTATTCCTGTAGATAAACAAATACTTCAAATTGTGGCGCTAATGGTTGCGACACCTATGGCTGGTAATGTCGTTGTTATCTCTAATACATTAGGACTTCATCCTGAAAAAGCAGCGACATCCGTGATGTTGAGTACCATGTTGGCTTTGATAACAGTACCAATCGCATTATATTTTGTAATGAATTTCTAAACCAATTCAACTTCCTCATTCAACTCTGCTGAGCATGAGGAAGCTTATTAAACTCTATCTCGCTTAATAAACACCAAAGTTAGATAGAGCTTTAGTTTTAAAATATTTTATAAAATCATTCCGTTAAAAATTTCTTCTCACCATATTTATATTCCATCGACATTTTCAGCACATCACCATCACGTTTCAATTGCCCCGATTGCTGCATACTGCTGAGCATCGTTTCAATATCCTGATCCGACATAGCCTGTGACCCCTTACCAGGAAGACTATTCATGATGGAAGCAACCATGTTCTTATCAAATTGCACATCAGCTTTATATTCAACTAGACTTGGTACCATGGCCACCATACCTTTTAAGGTCTTTTGATGGCTTGGCATAAAACGACCCGCTAGACTAGCTTTGGCTTCACCAGTTCCAATCTTGATTTGATTATCGCTAGAATCAAACTTAAAACCTTCGTTGATAACCGCAAGTAAAGCAGGTTCTAAATCTTGTAATAATTTCTCTTTTGCTAAACAGCTATTTTCGCTCTTTTCGATAATATCGAACAACGCTTGAAGTTTGGCACGATTCACATCCAATACGTTAAAATTAAACTTCACATTTTGCATGACAGGTGAAAATGTCATTTTCATTTCTTCAACTTGAACTGCCATTTTTGTATTTAAAACGCGATCCGTCAAATCACTTTCTGCTTCAATCCGATAGTTTTTTAATTCAGCACTCATTGGATTATTCAAACCACGATCTGCCATTTTTAGCAAATCCATTTGAACCGTGGTTTTCCCTGCTTCCAGATAATTACCATTCAAACCCTGATTTGTTTCAATTTTCAAACCAGTCATTTGAAAATGAGTTTCTGCATCCATCACCGTTAAATTTGGAATTTTTAAAGTTAAATCCTGCACCTGAAGCTGATCATCAACCGATTTGGTTCGATATTCCAAAGTAACTGGATCTAAACGCGTTTGTATTTTAGCTTCGTTTCGCACAATCACAGGTGTGGTCAACGTTGAGTTCATTACCCCTAACCAATTCACATGAGTTTTAAGCTTTAAAGGTTGATCCAATAAAGGCTTGAATGCGCTATCAGCTTGTACAACTTTAATATCTGACTGAATTTGGTAACCATTCCAACTGCGTTGAATATGATCACGCCCAGACATTTTAATCACATCTTTTGGCTTACATGGATCAAGAATCAACTCGGCTGTCCAGTCGGCACTGCCTTGCAAAGCCCCCATCTGGAAGTTTTTATAGTTCAAGCTTAGATTTTTACTTGGTTGTTTCGCTTCTTGCTGATAATAAGTTTGCAAACTTTTATCTGCATATAAATTCCCGCCAACAGCCAATGTTGCAACCGCGATGACGCCACCAACACCCCACTTTATTTTCGACATGAATATATCTCATATTATGTGTTTTTTATGTTTCCGCAGTATAATTAAAAATAACATATAAAGATAATTGTTTTACATATAAGTGGCTTACAGGTGACCACCATCACACTATTATGCATTTAATTGTCAGTTTATGACCCAAAATATCAAATTAAAACAGACCTTGTGACATAAAAAAACCAGCCGAAGCTGGTTTTTTTATACTTAAAATTAACTTAGTTTCAATTTATCAAACAGCAAATGCCCATGATCCGATTTAACTAAAATCGTATCTCCGGCTTGAAACTCTCCAGCCAGAATTTTCTGAGCCAATGGATTTTCAATCTGTTGCTGAATGGCACGTTTCAATGGGCGTGCACCATAGATTGGATCAAAACCTGCATCGATCAATAGGTCGAATGCTGTGTCTTCCACAGTTAAACTCAGGTCACGTTCAGCTAAACGACTACGCAAACGATCTAATTGAATATCCGCAATACCGCGAATCTGTGTTTTCTTCAATGAATGGAAAATTACGACTTCATCAATACGGTTAATGAACTCTGGACGGAAGTGTTGAGATACCGCACTCATCACCACTGCACGTACTTCATCATCCGCAGCCCCCTCACCCAATTCACGTACATCTTGTGAACCAAGGTTAGAGGTCATCACAATCACCGTATTCTTAAAGTCGACCACGCGACCTTGTGAATCCGTAAGGCGACCATCATCCAATACCTGTAGCAATATATTAAAGACATCTGGATGTGCTTTCTCAACTTCATCGAACAGCACCACGCTATACGGTTTTCGACGTACAGCTTCAGTCAATACACCACCTTCTTCGTAGCCAACATAACCCGGAGGAGCACCAACTAAACGACTGACCGAGTGTTTCTCCATGAACTCACTCATATCAATACGAATCATGGCATCATCATCATCAAATAAGAAGTTTGCCAATGCTTTGGTAAGTTCGGTTTTACCGACACCTGTTGGTCCAAGGAACAAGAACGAACCACTTGGGCGATTTGGATCAGACAAGCCTGCTCGTGAACGACGGACGGCATTCGATACAGCAACCACCGCTTCATCTTGTCCCACCACACGGTTATGTAAAAAATCTTCCATTTGCAGAAGTTTTTCACGTTCACCTTGCAACATTTTTGCGACTGGAATACCTGTTGCTGCACTCACTACTTCTGCAATTTCATTCTCAGTCACTTTGGTACGAATCAATTTTGGCTCTTCATTTGTTTCTTCAGCCACTTCTTCCGCTGCAAGACGTTTTTGCAATTCAGGAATCACTCCGTATTGCAAACGGCTTGCTTCAGCCAAATCACCTTCACGTTGTGCTTTTTCAAACGCAGTGCGGGCTTTATCTAACTCAACCTGAGCTTGACTCGTCCCTTCAACCAAGGTTTTTTCAGCACGCCACACTTCTTCTAAATTGTTATATTCTCGTTGAACTTCTTCAATTTGCTTTTCCAAATATTCAACTTCAGCCTTACTGACTGAATCTGCATCTTGCTTCACCGCTTCCAATTGCATTTTCAACTGGATCAAACGGCGGTCTAAACGGTCCAGTGGCTCAGGTTTCGAGTCAATTTCCATTTTAATGCGAGATGCAGCCTCATCAATCAGGTCAATCGCTTTATCTGGCAATTGACGGTCTGTGATATAACGATGCGACATTTTGGCAGCAGCAATAATGGCAGAGTCCAAAATCTGCACACCGTGATGCGTTGCATATTTTTCTTTTAAACCACGTAAAATTGCAATGGTGTCTTCCACGCTAGGTTCATCCACCAAAACTTTTTGGAAACGACGTTCTAGCGCAGCATCTTTTTCAATATACTGGCGATATTCATCTAGTGTAGTCGCACCAACACAGCGTAATTCACCACGTGCCAAAGCAGGTTTCAACATATTCCCTGCATCCATTGCCCCATCACCTTTCCCTGCCCCTACAAGGGTATGCAGCTCATCAATAAATAGGATAATGTCACCTTCGTGTTTAGCTAAATCTTTAAGAACGGCTTTTAAACGTTCCTCAAATTCACCACGATATTTTGCACCTGCAAGCAATGAGCCTAAATCTAAAGACAAGACACGCTTACCTTTTAAGCTTTCAGGCACCTCACCATTGACTATACGCTGTGCCAAACCTTCAACAATTGCTGTTTTACCTACCCCCGGCTCACCAATCAGTACAGGGTTGTTTTTAGTACGACGAGATAACACCTGAATCGTGCGTCGAATTTCATCATCACGCCCAATAACAGGGTCAAGTTTGCCTGCTAAGGCACGCTCAGTCAGGTCTATGGTATATTTATTCAGTGAGTCACGTTGATCTTCATGATTATTACTCATGACCTTTTCATCCCCTCGAATTTTATTAACCACTTTACGCAAGCTATCATTGGTTACGCCTGCACTATTTAATAAAGACTTGGTTGCACCTACTTCAGCAAGACTGAGCAATACCCAATCCGTAGAAAGAAACTCATCTCCTGCTTTTTGAGCATAACTATCTGCCAAATTCAGTGCTTTGACTGCTTCTGGGCTAAGGTTGATCTCACCTGTCGGGTTTGCTAGCGTAGGTGCATCTTTCAGCGCTTGCTGCAATTTGCTTTGCAATTCACGTAAATTTGCACCTGCCTGTTGCAAAAGACTGGCATTCGAAGCTTCTTCCAATAAAGTCGACAACACATGAATCCCGTCAATGGAGGCATGATCTTTCCCCATTGCCAAAGATTGAGCATCAGAAAGGGTTTGCTGTAGACGGTTTGTAAATTTTTCAAAACGCATTCTTGTTATTCCTCACAACAAATTTTTAACTTGTAAGATATATGGGAACTTATTTTTAGATTTCAAACTAATTTTCACATATTTTTCAATATCTTAAATTAAAAAATATAATAGAATTTAGTTATAATATTGGTCTTACTATTTTTATTTTCAAGAGTATTGATGTAATTTTTCTCTATCCAAGAGATCCACTCGCTAAAAACTAAATTCTAAGATTGTTTTATTACCATCCTCAGATATGAGCTAGCATGTTTTAAACCAAAAAAAAGCTGATGAATCACCAGCTTTTCCACGCTTATACCGCTTCTATAATTTCAAAATCGTGGGTAATTTCAACACCACCATCCGACAGCATTTTACTCGCTGAACAGTACTTTTCTGCAGAGAGTTCAACTGCTTTTGCAACCTGTTTTTCCTTCACTGCTTTACCTGTTACAACGAAATGAAGGTGGATTTTGGTAAACACTGCTGGAATGCTATCGGCACGTTCTGCCTTAAGCTGACATACAACATTTGTCACATCTTGACGAGATTTTTTCAATATTGTCACAATATCAAAGGAAGCACACCCACCAAGTCCCATTAATATAAGCTCCATGGGACGTGGTCCACGGTTTTCACCACCATACTCTGGGGATCCATCCATCACCACACTATGGCCACTTTCTGATTTCGCTTCAAAAGCAACATTCTCTAGCCAATGTACACTTGTTTGCATTGCAACTACCTAAAAAAAGCTATAAATTTACCGTGTACCTGTACACTAACATAATTTGAGTTGATAAGGAATTTCACCTCTTCAGTGTGACAAGTTCATTTTAGGTCTTGTGCGATCTATTATTTATCCATTTTCGGAAACCAAAAGCATGACTTCAAATTTTTCACAGCTAAGCACTGATGCGCTATCGCCAGGTCAATTACCTGAATCAGTCAAAGCATTATTAAAACGAGCATATATAAACCGTTATCCTAAACGTACAACTATTGTTGATGCAGGGATGGAATCAAAATCACTTTATTTGATTTTAAAAGGGTCAGTATCTATTATTTTACGTGAAGATGATGAGCGTGAAATTGTAGTCGCATATTTGAATCCAGGAGACTTCTTTGGGGAAATGGGGCTCTTCGAATCAAATCCACAGCGTACTGCTGAAGTGCGTACACGTGATGTTTGTGAAATTGCTGAAATTACCTATGAAAACTTCCACGAGTTAAGTAAGCAATACCCAGACTTGAGCTATGCGGTATTTGCTCAATTGGTTCGTCGTTTAAAAAACACCACACGTAAAGTAACCGACCTTGCCTTCATTGATGTTTCTGGTCGTATTGCACGCTGCCTGATTGACCTGTCAGGACAACCAGAAGCCATGATTTTACCAAATGGCCGCCAAATCCGTATTACACGTCAAGAAATTGGTCGTATTGTCGGTTGCTCACGCGAAATGGTTGGTCGTGTACTCAAAACCCTCGAAGATCAAGGCATGATTCAAACTGACGGTAAAGCCATTCTTATTTTTGATGTATCTTTAGAACAGTCAAACACTGATGATGACTACGAAGATGATGAAGAGTAAATCTTCCGATTATCTAAAAAAAAAGCAAATCGAATGATTTGCTTTTTTTATGCTAACTAATTCAATTTTTTCACAAAACAATATACAAGTACTCATTAACAAACTCGCATGTTTACGATAGCCTGAAGAAATTGTTCAGCTCTTATTCAGGATAGTCTTTATGCAATTCAACCCTTTAGGCGATAGCGGTATTCTTGTTCCAGAAATTTGCTTAGGCACCATGACTTTTGGTGAACAAAACACACAGCAAAAAGCCTTTCTACAACTGAATTATGCTTTAGAGCATGGACTAAACTTCTGGGATACAGCAGAAATGTATCCTGTCCCACCAAAACCTGAAACGCAAGGTCGCACGGAAACCATTATTGGGAATTGGATTGCGCAACATGGTGCTCGTGACCAATTATTGATTGCCTCTAAAATTGCAGGCCCTTCACAAGGAGGAAGTCATATTCGTGATGGACAGACCCGTTTTACTGCGAGTGAAATTAGCTCTGCTTTAGATAATTCTCTCAAACGTCTACAAACAGACTATATTGATCTTTATCAACTCCATTGGCCACAGCGTAATACCAATTTCTTTGGAAAATTAGGTTATGGCAATGCTGAAGCCTTAGACGAAAAGCCTATCACTGCACTTGCCGATACATTACTCGCACTAGCTGATGAAGTTAAAAAAGGACGTATTCGCCACATTGGACTCTCTAATGAAACTCCATGGGGAACCATGAAGTTTATCCATTTGGCAGAGCAACTAGGACTCGAAAAAATCGTCAGTGTGCAAAACCCATATAATTTACTGAATCGTAGTTATGAAATTGGGATGGCTGAAATTGCAAAATATGAAGGCGTCGGATTGCTCGCTTATTCCCCACTCGCTTTTGGTTATCTGACTGGAAAATTCCGTCACGGTGCCCGCCCTGCCAATGCTCGTATTACCTTATTTTCACGCTTTAGTCGTTATAGCAATCCTGAAAGTGAATGGGCAACAGAACAATATGCACTTCTTGCAGAACAACACGGCTTAAGCCTAACACAAATGGCACTCGCTTATATTAAGCAACAGTTTTTCGTGACCAGTACAATTATTGGAGCAACCAATCTAGATCAACTCAAAGAAAATATAGCAGCCTTTGAACTCGATCTATCTTCTGAAGTGATTCAAGGTATCGAAGCCATTCATCACCAACAACCCAATCCAGCACCCTAATAATTCTGACCGATCTACTACAAATGATTATCGCATTTTAAAGCAGTGCCATCAAAATCAAAAAAAGGATGCCGGAGCATCCTTTTTTCATATAAATTAAACAGTTAACGCTTGTTATATACTGCTTGTGCTACAGGTAGGTTTTTACGCATTGCTTCAATACGCTGACTGTTTGAAGGGTGAGTCGATAAGAAAGCCGAACCGCCCGCACCATCAAGCTTATTCATTTTTTCCCAAAGCGTAATTGCTGCTTGTGGGTTATAGCCTGCTTTCGCCATGAGCATCAGTCCACCTTGGTCAGCACGACTTTCTAAGCTACGTGAGTAAGGTAAACCTACTCCAACCTGTGTCCCTAATTGTGCTGCCGCAGCACCCAATTGACCTACACTGTCACCCGCATAACTTAAACCAATACCCAGTGCTAGATCCGTTAATGCTTGAGCACCAATTTTGTTTTTTGCATGTTCTTCCAAGGCATGAACCATCTCGTGCCCCATCACCGCGGCAATTTCAGCATCAGTCAGGTTGAGTTTATTCACAATACCTGTGTAGAACACCACCTTTCCACCAGGGGCAACATAGGCATTAACTTGGTCAGATTTTAATACTGCCAATTGCCAATCAAATTTAGTCCCTGTTTGGTTCATTTGATCAGCATAAGGTTTCAAGCGCGTGAATACGGCATAAACTCGTTTATACGTCGAAGAAGAGGTATCTAGCGTATTGTTACCACGAGCTTCCTGAACAGTTTTGTTAAAACCTTGGGTTGCGGCAACATTTAAAGATGCTGTATCTGCACCCGCCATATCAGCAACTGTTGTACAACCAGAAAGTGTGACAGCTCCTGCCACACACAAACTCAACATCAGTTTGTTCTTCATTCTTTTAATCTCCACCATTCTTGGATCACGTCAATATATGCGCATTATAAGCAATCAGTGTGGAGCTTTGAATGAATAACAACTTCATAAACATAGTATTTATGTAATTAACTTAATGCATAAACTGGTAACTTAACCAATAAATTAAACACACAACATCCAACACCATATAAACCTGCCCTACAGGTTTAATTTTTTCTGCTAATTTCTCATCATTACGCTTAAACCATAAATAGGCATTTTGAATCAGTACAATAGGCACCAAAACACAAGCAATAATCACAGACAATCCAATTAAAGCATTATAAATTACATTTGGATCAGTGGTTTGCCCTTCAATAATCATCATGGCAATGGTGGGCGCACCGCCCATAGCAAAAATTAAAGAATATAAAATAGTATTTGAAATATTTTTGTGCATCCTGCCTAAATCCAGATTTACTGTTAAGTTATTGTATCAAGGCTATTTTGAAAAAGCCTGCAAGCAAATGCAACTTTAGTCTGGATTTTAAAAACCCTACAATTTTGCAGTGCATGCACAATAAAAAGCCCCGCATCTGCGAGGCTTTTTAACATGAACTATCGATTAAGCATCAAATGGATGACGCAATACGATAGTTTCTGCACGATCTGGACCCGTTGAAATAATATCAATTGGGCATTCAATTAACTGCTCAATACGCTTGATGTAGTTAATTGCATTTTGTGGAAGCTGTTCAACGCTGGTTGCACCAACTGTTGATTCTGTCCAACCAGGCATTGTTTCGTAGATTGGTTTTAAATTTTCATATGCAAGCGCATCTGAAGAACCTACACAACCTGAATCTGTATTTTCATAACCCACACAGATTTTCACTTCTTCTAAACCGTCTAATACATCAAGTTTAGTTAAGCAAATACCTGAAAGTGAGTTTACGTCTACAGAACGACGAAGAATTTCGGCATCAAACCAACCACAACGGCGTTGACGACCTGTAGAAGCACCAAACTCATGACCCACAGTACCTAAGTGACGACCAATTGCATCACCTGTATCTGTCGCTGCATCGTAATGCAATTCAGTTGGGAATGGACCAGCGCCTACACGCGTTGTATACGCTTTAGTGATACCCAATACATAGTCTAAATGCAATGGACCCAAACCTGAACCAGAGCTTACGCCACCAGCAGTCGTGTTTGAAGAAGTCACAAATGGATATGTACCATGATCAACGTCAAGTAATGAACCTTGAGCGCCTTCAAACATAATGTTGTCACCGTTTTTACGGTAGTTATGTAATTCTGTAGTTACATCAACTACTAACGGAGCAACAACTTCACGCCATTGATCACAAAGTGCAATTACATCTTCCAACTTAACTGCTTCAACACCGTAGTATTGAGTTAATTGGAAGTTATGGTAATCCAATACTTCAGCCAATTGTGCTTTTAATGCTTCACCGCCACGTACCAAGTCCGCGACACGTACTGCACGACGCGCAACTTTGTCTTCATACGCTGGACCAATACCACGGCCCGTTGTACCAATTTTTGCATTGCCACGCTTTTTCTCACGTGCTTGGTCAAGTGCAATATGGTTCGGAAGAATTAATGGACAGTTTGGAGAAATACGCAAACGCTCTTTAACAGGTACGCCTTGCTCTTCAAGAATGGTCATCTCTTTGATTAAAGCTTCTGGTGAAAGCACAACACCGTTACCAATTAAGCACAATACGTTTTCACGTAAAATACCTGATGGAATGAGGTGTAATACAGTTTTCTTACCACCAACCACGAGAGTATGACCTGCGTTATGTCCGCCTTGATAACGAACTACTGCAGCCGCTTGATCTGTGAGCAGGTCGACGATTTTACCTTTACCTTCGTCGCCCCATTGGGTACCAAGTACCACAACATTTTTGCCCATAATAGCCTCATTACATCATGCTGTTAAAATTAAAACTCCAAGTAGTGACATGAACACTACTCGCAGTGGTTAAATTGGTTTAACTTGCCACTCACCAGCAACATCAACCAGTTGATGTGTTGCATTTGGAATAGAGTTTAAATCATCATTACCCAATAACTGAATTACACTTAAGCCTTGTGCTCTCACAGACGCAATCGCTTGTTGTAAATCAGCGTTCGTGCCTTTAGGTGCGACAACTACAGAGATTGCATTAAACTGCCCTGCACTGAGTGCATATAAGTCACAACTAAAACCTGTTGCAGGACGTGCACGGCCAAAATGTTCACCAATGCCGTCATAACGACCACCTTGTGCCAAAGAAGCAGCTCGGTTTGGTGCATACACGGCATACATTAAACCTGTGTGGTAGTGGTATGAGCGCAACTCTACAACATCAACGCCAATCAGTAGATTTGGCCAACGGGCCTGAATTGCCGACTGCGTGGTTTTTAACTCATCCAAAGCATGTTTGAATGCCGCATCTGCTAAAATTTCTGCACTAAGATGAAGTTGTAAGGCATCAAGATCACTTGCATAGCGACCTAATGCATAAAAGTCTGCACCGAAGTTTAAATCTTGGGTAAATTCCGCCAACTCAGGCAGCGCTTTACGTTGATAAAGGTCAGACAGTTCATGCTCCGTGTTTTTGTTTAAACCCGCACGCTTAACTAAGCTACGGAATAAACCCACATGCCCTAAATCCAGATGGATGCCATCTACCAAGCCTGCTTTTTTAATCAGACCAAGCATTACATCGACCATTTCAACATCAGCATCAATGCTGTCTGAACCAAACAACTCTGCACCTAATTGCAACGGTGCACGTGTGGTATTAAAGCCTTGCGGCTTGGTATGCAGAACAGTGCCTGCATAGCAATAGCGAGCCACACCTTCTACGGGATGAACGTGTGCATCTATACGCGCCACCTGTGGCGTCATATCCGCACGCACCCCAAGTAAACGCCCAGATAATTGGTCGATTACTTTAAACGTTGCAAGGTCTAAATCGTGATTTGATTCGGATAAAGAAGAAAGGGATTCTATGTATTCAATAAACGGCGTGTACACCAACTGATAACCTCGAGAAGCAAGGAAATCCAAGGCGTCACGGCGCAAGTTTTCAATTACTTGCGCTTGCTCTGGTAATACATCAGCTACACCATCAGGTAATAACCATGTCTCTGAAATGGGCATGTTGTAAACCTAAATTCTTGTCAGCGCGGAAGTAATCCGCATAAAAAAATCGGGAGCACACCCGATTTCTCCTAGTTTAGCACGATAGTTCACACCATGCACTGAGATTTTTTACATTTAATATCATTCTCTGCACAAATCTAGCATGGCTCAATCACACACTAAGTCAACGATTGTTATCAACAAATTGATTTATTTCTACGCAATTGCAGTTAAAGGGGCAGTTCAGTCGTCTGTTTAATACTCTGGAGTGGAATTTCAGTTTTTACGTTCTGAATGCCTGTAATTTTATTTAAATGCTGAATTTGGAATTTTCGATAAGCATCTAAATCAGACACCACAATTCTTAAAAAGAAGTCACAATCACCCGCCATCAATTGGCATTCCACGATTTCAGGAATTTCTCGAACTGAATCAATAAAATGATTGACTGTTTTCGCATCTTGGCCTTTTAACCAAATTCGTGCAAATACTGTTAAGCCTAAATTTACCTTCTGTGGATTCACCAAAGCCACATACTTTTCAATAATCCCAGCATCTTCGAGCTGCTTCACACGACGTAAACAAGGTGAAGCCGATAGACCAACTCGCTGTGCCAATTCATTATTCGCCAATTTTCCATCTTGCTGTAGCGTCTGCAGGATGCGTCGGTCAATTTTATCCATATCCACCCTCTTAGCATAAAATACTTTATATTTTAATTTTAGAGCAATTTTATGCTCAATATACCGCAAATACTGCTTATTTTAGCGTCAAATATCATTACAAAGTTTTTAAAATAACTTCCTACTTTGTGAGGTCCCCCCATGTCCACTTTTAAAAGCAGCTCATCCCATTCGTTGATTTTGAACAGTCAAGACCAAGATGAGTTTTTGCGTGGCATTAAAACGACATTACCAATGCTGCTTGGTTTTGTTCCTTTAGCGTTGGTACTGGGTACTCAAGCAGCACAAAAAGGGTTTTCCATTGTAGAAGTATCCCTCTTAACAGGATTAAATTTTGCAGGTGGCTCGGAGTTTGCCATTCTGGAAGTGTGGACCAACCCTCCACAATTCCTACTGCTGATGTTCATTACCTTTTTAATCAATAGTCGACATCTCCTTATGGGAGCAAGCCTCGTTCCTTATTTAAGACATTTACCTGACCGTCAAGTTTATCCTGCGCTCTTTTTTCTTTGTGATGAAAGCTGGGCCTTAGGATTATCCAATGCACAAAAAAGGATTCATCTGGTTGGGCTAAGGCATGCATTTAATATGCCTTACTATGCAGGGGTATGTTTAGCGCTATATGTGATGTGGGTATCGGTCACCACCCTAGGTGCTGTACTCGGTCCAGTCTTAGGAGATATTCATCCGTATGGTTTTGACATGGCATTCCCAGCCATCATTTTAGTGCTGCTACGTGGAATGTGGACTGGATTTGCTGCTGCACGACCATGGTTAGTGAGTTTGTTGGTTGCCGCAATTTCTTATTTATACTTGCCTGCGGGTTGGCACGTGCCTTTAGGTGCAATCAGTGGTGTTGCATCTGCCCTTTTCTTGATAGGAGAAGACGAATGATTCATGGCAGCACTTTAATTGCGATTCTCTTCGTCGCCTTAACCACCTATCTAACTCGCTTATTGGGCTATGTCTTATTAAAAAATAAAACCTTGTCGGCTAAACACAAAAAGATTTTAGAAGTTGTACCAGGCTGTGTCCTGATTTCCGTCATTGCGCCTTATTTTGTCAAAGATAATCCAGCCGACTTAATTGCAATCGCAATTACTTTATTGGCAGCATCTCGACTACCGCTACTTTCAACTGTCATCATCAGTATGTTAAGCGCAGCATTATTACGCCAAATTTTAATTTAAAATTTGGCGTAATTCGCTCAAAATTAGCGATTTGTTTGCCCGACTGACTTGCTTAACAAACTCACCAATTCAGCATTTTGCAACTCCAACTGATGCGTTCTTTTTACAGTTTTATCAATTGCTTCTTGTTGTACATGCATTTTCTTGGCAAGGTCTTGCATAATTTCGAGCGTTTTCTTTAAGTTTTCTTCAAGGTGTACCACTTTCTGCTCCAGATGTTGCTGATACTCTGTATCCTCTGTGCTCTCACCTTGCTGTTTAAATTGAAACCACACCAGAAAAATAACTGCAACTGCTAATAACAGGATAAATCCCCAAATTAACATCATCATATGTTTCTCATTGTCATTATGTCTTTCTTTTATAATATGCCAAGATGACTTTAATTTTTATAAAAAATAAAAGATAAACCCGATATTTTTCAATCGCTCACTCATCATGCCTATTATTGATATCAACCGAAGCAACCAAAGCCAAACGAATGATATTTTGATACATGTTTTCTATTTCAGAAATGCACATCAACCGATATATTCAATTCGCTAACAATTATTCAACTTTAGAAAAAACTGTTCATTTGGATCATCACTATGGAATTACATAGCAATCTTTACTATCACCATCCTGATCACATCATCATGGATCAACTCGATCATTTATTCCAACAACATCAAGACAACCCTGTAACTTTTGTGCAATTGGCTAGCGCGATTAATGCGGAGTATGGTGCCGAACTTGCACAAGAACTTATTGATCAAGTGGATCAAATCGAGTATGACCTTGCACCAGAAACAGCCTATCGACTTGCAGGATTTAGTATTCTGCACTTTGTCCACGGTTCGGAGGGCGATGACATCATGGAAGCCATCCTGTTTTTCTTAAAAGCCTTAGTCCCTGCATTGCATGTACAAGCATGGGGTTGTGGCGATGATGACCCTTGGGAATTCTGGTTTAAATTTGAAGGTGATGAACTCATTCGTGAAGATGATGAACCGTTTAATGATCCAGATGAAGATCTCAACATCAAAGCTGAAATCTATACTTGGTGGCATCAAGATATGCCTAAAGAAATTCAAGAGGGCTTTTTGAACGCGACTGAAGAAGAATAACAGCCAAAGCACCTTATTTGCAGAACCCAATAAGGTGCTTGATGACTTATACAAAAGATTCACACAGATCCAGTAAGCGGTTGGCATAGCCCCATTCATTATCATACCAAGCAAATACTTTCGCCTGATGCCCCACCACCATAGTCTGACTTAAGTCTACAATCAGTGAATAAGGTGAATGATTAAAATCACTAGACACCAATGCTTCATCGGTTACTTGCATAATTTCGGCATAGTCACTTTCAGCTGCACCCATCAATACTTCGTTCAGTCTATGTACGGTAACTGGAGATTGCGATACAAAGGTCAAATCAATTGCAGCAACATTAATGGTTGGAACACGAATGGAATAACCATCAATGCGGTTTTCCATTTTCGGCATCACTTGCTTTAATGCCCCTAATGCTGAAGATGTAGTAGGAATAATATTTTGCCCAGATGCACGGGCACGACGTAAATCTCGATGTGCATGATCCAAAACCGATTGATCAGCGGTTACCGCATGAATTTCGGTCATTAACGCAGTTTGAATCCCAAAAGCATCATCAAGAATTTTGACTAAAGGAACCAATGCCTGCGTGGTACAAGACACACTGGAAATAATTTGATCTGAAGCTTTCACTTCATGATGGTTCACGCCATAAACAATTGCCGCATCAACCGTATCAAAAGGCGCAGCACCAATAATCACACGCTTTGCCCCAGCCCGAATATGACGAGTAGCCGCTTCGCGTGAACGGAACAAACCCGTACATTCCAGCACCACATCAATATTTAATTTCTGCCAAGGTAACTGAGCAGGTTCGGCCTCACACAAAACTTGAACTTTTAGGCTGGCAAGCCCCGCTTGAATATGCAAATAAATTTGCTCATTTTCATGCTCCAGTTCAACTTTGCCCTTGAAACGGCCATGTGTCGTGTCGTACTTAAACAAGTGGATTAAGGTTTCAACATCGGCAATATCATTAATTGCCACAATCTCAAAATGGAAATCTTTTGGATTTTCGAACCAAGCCCGTAAAACGTTACGACCAATTCGACCAAATCCATTAATCGCCACCTTTTGCATGACTTTTCCTTTGTATGAAACCTTAATTTAAGCTGCCTTATGTTAATTGATTTTGTATTTTAGCCAAGATATTTTCTTACAAATCCAGCATAAAATTAAAAAAATGATGATCCTGATGAAAAAACTTCAGCCAAATTCAACTTGAACAGCACCATCTACTGGATTGACTTAAATTTAGAAAATTTTAAAAAGTTTATTTACATAAAATAAATACAGACTAAAGGATGACTTACAATTCCATAGTTTTGTCATTAATTCATAGTAAAGTGATTGGTGCATGAGGCTTTTTCCGTTATAATTTGGCGTTTTAAAAAATTAAGCCTGTATTTTATAGAATGTGCTAAAACCACCTATAAACAATACATTTAGCCAAATTCAAGATTTATGGAGTGACTTGGTTGTGAGTACTCGTTTTATGACATCAGCTGAAATTCGCGAAGCTTTTCTAAGCTATTTTGAATCGCAAGGGCATACACGTGTCGCGTCGAGTTCTCTAGTACCCGCCAACGACCCAACATTATTATTTACTAATGCTGGTATGAACCAGTTTAAAGACTGCTTTTTAGGTCTTGAAAAACGTGATTATGTACGTGCAACCTCATCGCAAAAGTGTGTCCGTGCTGGCGGAAAACACAATGACTTAGATAACGTCGGTTATACTGCACGCCACCACACTTTCTTTGAAATGTTAGGCAACTTCTCATTTGGTGACTATTTCAAACGTGATGCCATTAAATTTGCGTGGGAATTCCTGACTGGCGATAAATGGTTAGCACTACCAAAAGACAAACTCTACGCCACGGTTTATCACACTGATGACGAAGCATTTGACATCTGGAACAAAGAAATTGGTTTAGATGCATCGCGCATTATTCGTATTGGTGATAACAAAGGTGGTCAATACGCATCAGATAACTTCTGGGCAATGGGTGATACTGGTCCATGTGGTCCTTGTTCTGAAATTTTCTTTGACCATGGCGATCATATTTGGGGTGGCTTACCAGGCACACCTGAAGAAGATGGCGACCGTTTCATTGAAATCTGGAACAACGTATTCATGCAGTTTAACCGTACTGCGGATGGCGTGCTTCACCCTCTTCCAGCACCTTCTGTTGATACAGGTATGGGCTTAGAACGTATTTCTGCGGTTTTACAACACGTAAATTCAAACTACGAAATCGATTTATTCCAGCACTTATTAAAAGCTGCTGCTGAAATTATTGGTTTAGATACCGCTGCGCTTGAAGCTGAAGCAAAAGAAAAAGGCACACCAGTTCAGTACCCTGCTTCACTTAAAGTCGTTGCGGATCATGCACGCTCATGCTGCTTCCTAATTGCAGACGGTGTGAACCCTTCTAATGAAGGTCGTGGTTATGTACTGCGTCGTATCATTCGTCGTGCAGTGCGTCATGGTAACAAGCTAGGCGCAACAGGTTCGTTCTTCCATAAAATGTTACAACCTTTAATTGAAGTGATGGGTCAAGCTTACCCTGAACTTGAAGCACAGAAAGCGCGTATTGAAGCACAATTGCTGAAAGAAGAAGAACAGTTTGCCAAAACCTTAGAGCAAGGTTTGAAATTGCTTGAAGGTGAATTAGCTCAACTAAAAGGTTCTGTGATCCCAGGTGAAGTGGTCTTCAAACTTTACGATACTTACGGCTTCCCTACAGACTTAACGGCTGATATCGCACGTGAACGTGATTTAACCATTGATGAAGCAGGCTTTGAAGTTGAAATGGCAGCACAACGCCAACGAGCACGTGATGCTGGTAAATTCGCAATTGACTACAACAGCGTTGTAAAAGTTGAAGGCGAAACTCAGTTTAATGGTTACGATGCAACGGTTGGCGAAGGTCAAATTATCGCGATTTATAAAGATGGCGAGCAAGTTGATGAAGTCGTTGAAGGTGACGAAGCCCTTATCGTACTGAACCAAACTCCGTTCTATGCAGAAAGCGGCGGTCAAATTGGTGACACAGGTATCTTCAAAAATGACACAGGTATTTTTGAAGTCCAAGACACCAAGAAATCGGGTGGCGCTTTTGTACACCAAGGCATCGTGACTGTTGGTAGTCTGAAAGCATCACAAACTGTTGAAGCAACAGTCAAAGCAGATATCCGCGCTGCAACTGCACGTAACCACTCTGCAACTCACCTTTTGCATGCCGCACTACGTCAGATTTTAGGTGAACACGTACAGCAAAAAGGCTCATTGGTTGCCTCAGACATCTTACGTTTTGACTTCGCCAATGATCAGCCTGTTTCATTTGAACAACTTCAAGAAATTGAGCGTTTGGTCAATGCAGAAGTGATTGCAAACAGCACTGTCACCACGGAACTTCTCGACATCGAATCTGCAAAAACCAAAGGCGCGATGATGTTGTTCGGTGAAAAATATGGCGATGAAGTTCGTGTACTTTCAATGGGTTCAATTATTGAAGAGAAGAACTTCTCGATTGAACTATGTGGTGGTATTCACGTACAACGTACTGGCGACATCGGCTTATTTAAAATCACTTCTGAAGGCGGTGTTGCTGCGGGTGTACGTCGTATTGAAGCAGTGACAGGTACTAAAGCTTTAGACGTTGTACAAAAAACCGAAGCGGATATTGTACATATCAATGGTGTATTGAAAGCTCAGAAAGATCAAACTGTAGAAAAAGTTGAAGCCATTGTTGAAACTTCATCTGCTTTACAAAAACAGATTGAGCAACTCAATCAAAAATTAGCAAGTTTGCAAGCTGCGGAACTTTTAAGCCAAGTTCAAACACTTGCAGGTCGCACAACTTTAATCACAACTGTTCAAGGCATGGATGCAAAAGCACTTCGTAACCTTCATGACGGTGTGAAATCAAAATTAGAAAATGCAGTAATCGTTCTTGCAGGTGTAGAGGGTGACAAGGTTAGCTTGATCGCATCTGTAGCAAAAGAATTTACTGCTTCTATAAAGGCGGGGGACATCATCAAACACTTGGCAACTGAGCTAGGTGGTAAAGGTGGTGGTAAACCTGACTTGGCACAAGGTGGCGCGCCACTAAACGAGAAGTTTGCACCAGTGATGGCAGATTTAACTGCTTGGCTTGAAGCAAAATAAAACTTCACCTTTTGTGTAACTGACCCTGATTGGCACTTCAGGGTCATGGCTTATATGGAACAACTATGGCATTAATCGTTCAAAAATATGGCGGTACTTCTATGGGTACCCCCGAGCGCATTTTAAATGTTGCTCGTCGTGTGAAGCGCTGGCATGACCACGGCCACAAGGTAGTGGTTGTAGTATCAGCAATGAGTGGTGAAACAAACCGCTTATTAGCTCTCGCGAAAGCCATTACGGACACCCCTGACCCACGCGAACTTGACCAAATGGTTTCAACGGGTGAACAGGTAACGATTTCCATGTTAGCGATGGCGCTCAATTCAATTGGCGTTGAAGCTAAGTCACTCACGGGTCGCCAAGTTGGTATTAAAACGGACAGTGCGTTCACCAAAGCACGTATTGAATCGATTGATACCGACGTAATGACTGAGCACTTAGATGCAGGTCGTGTCATTGTCGTTGCTGGTTTCCAAGGCTTTGATGCCGATGGCAATACCACAACTTTAGGCCGTGGTGGCTCAGATACTTCTGGGGTAGCACTGGCGGCTGCGTTGAAAGCAGATGAATGCCAAATCTACACCGATGTAGATGGTGTTTATACCACTGACCCACGCGTTGCACCGAAAGCGAAAAAAGTTGACCGTATCTCTTTTGAAGAAATGCTAGAAATGGCATCTTTAGGCTCAAAAGTTTTACAAATCCGCTCTGTTGAATTCGCAGGTAAATATCAAGTTCCACTGCGCGTATTATCAAGTTTTGATAATGATGATGATGGTGCATTTGATGAAGATTTCAAACAAAACGTAGGCACATTAATTACGACTGAGGCAGAAGACGATATGGAACAACCAATCATCGCAGGTATTGCATTTAACCGTGACGAAGCAAAACTCACTATCTTGGGTGTTCCTGATGAACCAGGAATTGCATCTAAAATCTTATCGCCGATCAGCAATGCCAATATCGAAGTGGATATGATTATCCAAAACGTAGAAGAAGATGGCACAACAGATTTTACTTTTACCGTAAATCGCACAGACTTGGCAAAAGCAAAAGCTATTTTAGAGCAAACAGCAAGCAGCATTGAAGGATGTGAAGTTGTTACTCGTGATGATATCGTTAAAGTATCAATCGTTGGTGTTGGTATGCGTTCGCATGCAGGTGTTGCGAGCAAAATGTTCACAGCATTGGCAGATGAAAGCATTAATATTTTAATGATTTCAACATCAGAAATTAAAATTTCTGTACTTATTGAAGAAAACTATTTAGAGCTTGCTGTTCGTTGTTTACACACAGCATTTGGCCTAGACCGTGAACACGGTGAGTCAAGCGCTCGCGCTTAAAAGATAATTGTCTTTTGTAAGACAATTATCTTTAAAATTCCATAAAAATACAGAGCCACTATAGTTTTTTCTATAGTGGCTCTGTTATATTAGCCCAGAAGCGTTTTAGTAAATTTCAACAGAATTCTATAAATACCCACCTATTTGTCTTTATAAGTTCTGTTAAAATTTTCTTTATAACCAAGGTTGTGTTTTTTTAACTTTTTAATCAATGCAGGTTTAGCATTTTGCAAGGAGATAAACATGCTGATTCTGACCCGTCGTGTCGGAGAAACATTAATGATTGGGGATCAAGTCAGTGTTACTGTGCTTGGTGTTAAAGGCAATCAAGTTCGTATTGGCGTAAATGCTCCAAAAGAAGTATCAGTTCATCGCGAAGAAATTTATCAACGCATTCAACATGAACGTGCGATGCACGAACACCTTCAACATATCGATCAAGATTATCAACCTTCTTTTGAAGAAGATAATTACTCCCAGAATAACTTTAATCGTTAAAATTAAATGTTATCTCCTAAAGCGGCTTTTCTAAGCCGCTTTAAATTTTTTAGCTCTAGTCAAATTGTGCCAATGCCTTTTTTACCGGTGCATAACTACGACGATGTTCCGCAATAACGCCATGCATCGTAATTGCTTCAAAATGTGCTTTGGTTGGATAGCCTTTATGCTTGGCAAAACCGTACTGTGGGTATTTCTGGTCTAAAGCCACCATGTCGCGATCGCGTGTGACTTTGGCCAAGATACTTGCTGCAGAAATTTCTGCATGTAACGCATCCCCTCCAACTACAGCCTCACAACTCACACTCAAGCCTTGTGGAATTTTATTCCCATCGACCAAAACATGCTCTGGATCTATCTGTAATGCTTCTACTGCACGACGCATTGCCAAAAGTGAAGCCTGCAAAATATTGATTTGGTCAATTTCTTCGTGACTTGCTTCCGCAATTGCCCATGCCAATGCTTTTTCTTGAATCTCTACAAATAATTTTTCACGCTTTTTCTCTGTGAGTTTCTTTGAATCATTTAGACCTTCGATCAGGTTATTCGGGTCAAGAATTACCGCTGCAGCTACAACCGAACCAACTAAAGGACCACGCCCCGCTTCATCTACACCAGCAATAAACATAATTTACTCACAAAAAATTGGCTGCATTTCAGCAGCCAATCAAAGTCAATGGAATACCAAACTATTTTACCACTTCTGACACACATGCATTCATAGTTTTCGCCACTGCAACACCTGTTAAAGCTGTTCTTACTTTAGAGTCCACCGCAGCAAGCGCTAATTCAGAAGGTGATAGTACAGTGGGTGCATTTTTTCCTACACACTTACAAATCTGGGTCTTCTTTTCTTTCTTCTGGGACTTTGTCATTAATTTACTTGCAATTTTCCAAGCAGCAAAGTCATCAATATCATGATTACATTTGGTCTGTGCAGCAAACTGAATTGCAGAAGTCCCCAATTTTAAATTACTTTGCTCACTACTTTGTACGGTGCTACAAGCAGCTAAAGCAAAGACTGCTGAAAGCGCTAAAAAAAATTTATTCTTATGCATGTATTTACCATTTTAGTTGAATAACATCATAGTTAATTTAACGGTTTGATCACCTGAAAACGACTTAAAATTACAAGAAAATATAAAATTATTTTTTTAAGAACAAAGCCGAGAAAATTCAGCTTCGTTCTTATCTTTGACTTTATTTCTTCAATGCTTCTGAAACACAAGCATTTACAGTTTCAGATACAACTTGGTTAACAATCGTTGCTCTTGCAGCAGGATCGATTGCAGCAGTTGCTAAATCCAAAGTCGTCACATTTTGTGGTGCTTTTTCGCTCACACAACCACAAATATCCGTTTGAATATTTTGTTTTTGCTCCGCAGTCATAAGTCGTGTAGCGGTTTTCCAAGCAGGTGTATTATTTAATTCTGTCACGCATTTTGAATTAATTGCAATTTTGATTGCTGCCATGCCCACTTGCTGGCTTGTTGTCGCAGTGGTTGTTGCTGTTTCTGTGGTAGCACAAGCAGTAAGTACTAAAATAACAGGTGCCAATGCAGCTAATCTTTTTTTCACAATATTACCTTGGTGATCAATTTAAAGTAGGGCTATTGTGCCGTAACACCCATAAATATAAAGCCCTGATTAAGCTGATGATCAATTGTTTGCATAATTTACCAACAAAAGCTTAGCAAATAAAATCAGCGTTGCAACAAATATACGCATCGTTGCAGAATCTGCATTTTCTTGTATTTTTAATTTCAGTAAGATTATAAAAATTATTCAACCTATTTATTCATACTTTATGAAAAATACAACACCCTATTACACGCGCACTGCGCAAGTATTACACTGGCTAATGGCAATTATTTTTATTGTCGCTTGGATCATTGGTTTTTATAGCGGAAACTTTTTAAGCTATGAGACTGATGGTAGCTTCAAAGGTGACGTCATCACTTTACACAAAAACATTGCTACGACCATTATCTTTTTGGTCATGATCCGTATTTTCTGGCGTTATACACATCCAGCCCCTTCACTACCTGATAGCATGTCGCCAACAATGAAAGTATTGGCACATCTTGGGCATTTGGCTTTATATCTAATGCTACTTGCCTTACCAATCACGGGGTGTTTATTCAGTTGGAGCGCAGGTCATCCTGCACCTGTTTTATATATGTTTGAGATTCCTCGCCTTCTAGAAGAAAACTATGATGTATTGGAAATTGTAAAACCGTTACACATCTATCTGTCTTGGGCAGCAGGTTTATTGGTTGTCGGACATATTGCTGCCGCATTAAAGCACCACTTTATTGATAAAGATGGTGTGCTCAGCAGTATGACGCGCCAACCCAAGTAAAACGAAATCATAAAAAAACCGCACAATCACGTGCGGTTTTTTATATCAAAAGAATTACAAACTTTGAATTTCTGCAATCCATTTTTGCTTTTCAGCAGCGCTAATAAATGATGCTTCAAAGGAATTTTGAGCCAACTTTTTCAACTCATCATTTGATAAAGACAATGCTTCAGTAATGGCAACAAAATTGTCATTCATGTAACCACCAAAATAAGATGGATCATCTGAATTCACTGTAACATGCACGCCCTGTTGCAATAAACGGCGGATGTTATGCTGTGCCATATCATCAACCACACACAGCTTTAAGTTACTTAGCGGACAAACCGTTAACGGCATTTTCTCTGCAATTAAACGCTGCATTAAAGCAGGATCTTCTTCTGAACGTACACCATGATCGATACGGTTGACTTTAAGTAAGTCTAAAGCTTCCCAAACATATTCTGCCGGCCCTTCTTCACCCGCATGTGCAACAACTAAGAAACCTGCTTCACGTGCTTTGGCAAAGACACGTTCAAATTTTGAAGGTGGATGTCCAACTTCACTAGAATCCAACCCAACACCAATAATTTGATCTTTAAATGGCATGGCTTGTGCCAATGTTTCAAATGCAGCTTCTTCACTTAAATGGCGCAAGAAACACATAATTAAACGTGAACTAATGCCATATTTGGTTTGAGCATCATCACAGGCACGCTGTAAACCATTAATTACAGTTTCAAATGCGACCCCTCGATCGGTATGTGTTTGCGGATCAAAGAACATTTCTGTATGCATGACACGATCTTCATGACATTTTTCGAAATATGCCCAAGCCAAATCATAGAAATCCTGCTCATGCACCAGTACGTTTGCACCCGCATAATAAATATCTAGGAAGGATTGCAGGTTATGAAAATTATAGGCTTGCTTGACTTCTTCAACTGATTTGTAAGGAATTTCAATCTGATTACGTTGTGCAATTGCAAACATCAATTCAGGCTCAAAAGTCCCTTCAATATGAACGTGTAATTCCGCTTTTGGTAAAGCACGGATGAGCTCAAGTTGATTCATACCTTATCCTTAAAAAGAAAAAAGGGTGTAAACAAGTTTACACCCTTAACATTGGTGTGGGTATTAACCACCAAAAAATGCAAATTTAATTGCCCAAAGCACTGCAACAATCCAAACCATATAAGGAACAGTTGAAGCTTTGCCTGTACATAATTTAATTAACGCATAGCTAATAAAGCCCATCGCAATACCATCTGCAATTGAGTATGAAAATGGCATAAATACGATAGTTAAGAATGCAGGTACAGCTTCAGTAATATCATCCCATTCAATATGGGTAATCCCCTGAATCATCAACACACCCACAAATAACAATGCAGGAGCTGTTGCAAAACCAGGTACAGATTGTGCCAATGGAGCTAAAAACAAACACAAGATAAATAAAACACCAACCACAACAGCAGTAAGACCTGTACGACCGCCTGCTGCTACACCTGCTGAAGATTCAATATATGGTGTTGTTGATGACGTACCTAATGCTGCACCTGCAACAATAGCTGTTGAGTCAGCAAATAATGCTTTTTTCAAACGAGGCAATTTACCATCTTGTAGTAAGCCAGCACGATGCGCGACACCTACCAAAGTACCCGTTGAGTCAAATAAGTCCACCAAGAAGAAGACAAAAATGACGCCCACTAAACTCGCGGTAAATAAGCCTTCAAAATCCATCTGTAAGAATGTTGGTGCAATTGAAGGAATTTCTCCTACAACACCTTTGAATTCGCTTAACCCCATCATGGTTGAAATTGCAGTCAGTACCAAAATACTGATGATAATCGCACCACGTACTTTAAACTGGTGTAGTACCACGATCATTAAGAATCCAAACAACGTCAACAATACTGTCGGTTGCTTAAGATCACCTAAACCAACCAGTGTTGCTGGATTATCAACAATAATGCCTGAGTTTTTTAACGCAATCAGCGCTAGGAACAAACCAATACCGCCGCCAATCGCAAACTTAAGCGACATTGGAATTGCATTGACAATCGCTTCACGGATTTTAAACATGCTAATGGCAATAAAAACTAAACCAGAAACAAATACTGCTGCCAAAGCGGTTTGCCACGGCACACCCATCCCCATACAAACAGAATAGGTAAAGTAGGCGTTAAGTCCCATACCAGGTGCTAAAGCAATTGGATAGTTCGCAATAATCCCCATCACTAAACAGCCAATCGCTGCTGCGAGACATGTTGCGACAAAGACAGCTCCATGATCCATCCCTGTTTCGGATAAAATCATTGGGTTAACAATAATGATGTAACACATGGTTAAAAATGTGGTTACACCTGCAAGAACTTCAGTACGAAAAGTCGTCTTGTTTTCGCTTAGTTTAAATAAGCGTTCAAGTACGTTTTCTGAAGATGGATTAGGAGTCGTCATGACCTAGCCCCTGTAAAAAAACATTATGCCAAAATTCCGAATTGGGCTAAAAATTAAACTTTTTGCCATTTGATTCTCGAAATTTAAAGCAATGGGTATGCCAAATATCTGATGCTTTTTCCAAGCTAAATAAGGAAGCTGTTGTTGCATAACATAAGACTCCCTCATACAAGTAAACGAAAAAAGCTGCATAAATTATGCAGCTTTGATACTTATACTTTTTAAATCAATAGCTTAAATAAAAAACATAAACATTTCTTTAAATTCGGCGTGGATTATAACATATTGATTTTCACGTTGTTTCTAGAATTTACGCACGACAGCGACTAAACCTAAAAAAACGAGATACAAGTAAATTTAAATCTTTAATTACAAAAATGAATTCATAGTGCTATTGATCTTTTTTTCTCAAAATATTTTTTGATTGAGCATCTGCTTCAATTTTCTGTAACGAACTGTGTGCTTCGTTTACCAAACGGTCAATTTCTTGCTTTTGCCTGCTCTCAGATTCGTAATATACACTCAAGCCTAAGATACAGACCATCAATAGAAACACGGGTATAAGGAACTTTTTCATTATAATAAAATAAATTTTTTAATTATTGGTAAAATATACACTATAATTTTTTCTAGTTCACTTTGTTTAGGGAAAATAGAATTTATTTAGTGCAAATCTAGTTTTTAAATGACTGGATGATATATTTGTGAAATTTTACGCTTCCGTACACAATTTTTTGACCAATCAACACCTTAATTTACCCTTTAACATTTCGATAGTTCATTATGATTGAAGATAGTTTAAATTTACTTTAAGGTCATGAAAAAGTCTTTTCATATCTTATTTTTATTCAATATCTTAGCTAAAAAAACTTCCACTGCTCTGTATTTAAAGCTCTCACACAAAGACTGGATCATAGTTATTCGTGTATTGTTTACTAAAAATTCACCCAATGGACCGAGTCGAAATTACGTAATCTTCGGAAATAAAAGAAACATAATTCACTTTAGCACATGAAATTCTATGTGATTATGTGTCAGTTTTGAACTTATCCTAACAACAACATAAGCTTATTATCATGTTGTTCCTGAGCTGCCCCTCCCCCATCCAAAAAATAGTTAAATCCTTTATAAGTGGCAATATACGGACACATATTGTTAAAAACATTAATTTCTTAAATAGACTTACGTTTGAACATATTTAGAAGGTCAGTAAAGGTTTTCTAGCTTAATCTTGACTTCAGTCTTACCCCATAGTTTTTAATCCAATCACTGACTTAAAATTGAAAATATAAAATCATGGAAAAATATCTGAAAGAAACTTTACTACTCGATTACAACCACCCATCAATCAAAAATTTAATTCAAGAGAAAGAATGGCATAAGTTGAGCGATATTGAACAAGTGAAGCAGATTTATAACTTTGTTAAAGATGGTATTCAATTTGGCTATAATTTAAAGGACTCAATTCAAGCATCCGCCGTTTTAGATGATGGCTATGGTCAATGTAATACTAAAGCGACTTTATTGATGGCTTTATTAAGAGCCGTCGAAATTCCGACCCGATTACATGGCTTCACTATCAATAAAAGCTTACAAAAAGGGGCTATCGATGGCATTTGGTACAAACTATCTCCACAAAATATTCTGCATAGTTGGGTGGAAGTCTATGTAAATGAAAGTTGGTTTATTTTAGAAGGGGTAATTCTTGATAAAGAGTATTTAACAAATCTCCAAAAAATGCATAAAAGTCCTTCAAATACTTTTTGCGGATTTGGTGTCTTTACAGAGAATTTTGATAATCCACCTATAGACTGGAATTTAAGTAATACTTATATTCAGGACAAAGGGATTAATCAAGATTTCGGAATATTTGATAGCCCAGATGATTTTTATAACCAACACCAGCAACAACTTAGCTTTATTCAAGAGATAATGTTCAAAAATATAGTAAGACATTTAATGAATAAAAATGTTGATAATATTAGGAATGCCAAGATTGCCGAGTAACTGAATTCAGTTAGCATATATGTGTAATTGATTGAAAATATGTATTTTTTAAATTTAGTATTATTATCTGTGTGATTCATAGACATTCTTTCAATATGATTGGTGTCTATGAATACAGAAATAAAACCACGATTTGTATGGGTTAAATTATTTAAAGAGATCACCAATGTAGGTCTGGTTTGTCAAAGATGTACATTTCTAGACCAATGTTACGCAGGTGGTGGGAAAAATATTCTGCGCAAGGTCTTTATAGATTAAATGCCCAGAGTGAATATCCATTAAAGTTTCTGAATACTCGAGTCAATGCGGAACTAGAAGCCTTAATATTTGAAATGCGCTCGGCTAGAAATATTGGTACTCGACGTTCAATAGAGCTGATAAGACTGTATCAAGTCTATTTCTCTTAGTGACTATCAATAAGGTGCTATCCACTCATCAAGTCAAACTGATTAAAAAAAACTCTGTCATAAAGTAATTTTCATTCGGGATAGACGCTCACGATCAAACGATAGGATTTAAATGGATCCCACTACAGTATAGTTCTCTCGATGGCTGCACACGATATTGTGTTTAAGGCTATATATCGAACAGCAGCGAATACTTTCAACTTAACTGCGTGATTGAAGAAATGCTCTTATCAGATGAGGTCCAAATACAATACAACTCATCGAATGAACACATTCAACATGCCAATTACAAGAGAGATTTAGAAATCGTCAAATTAAAATAATCTCTATGTACTATATACATTATTCCGCATAAAACTCTTCATTAGACATAAACCCTAAATAAGTAATACACGTTGCGAATATGTCCATAATTTGTGGATGCCCATTATTCTCTAGCCAATCTTTTCCTAGCATCGAAAAATGCTTCACCATGGCTGCATTCATGTTTTCATATTTCTCCTCCATTGAAAGGAATACGACATGATTCTTAGGGATGGGATTGCTATCTTGTAAAAAATTCAAGTTAACCATGTACCAGTGTAATTTCTTAGTTGTCATTTTTATTCTCGAATCATTAGCCAATAACTTTTTATATTATACGACGATCAATCAATTCTTGATCAGTTTGCTTGTAACTTCCCTTAAACTTAACAATGTGTTAAATATCAATAACTGAATGCATCGATGCAAGTTGAGCTGTCCAAACTCCAAGTAAGATATTAGGAAACTATATGCGGCCAAATACGTAATTCCTTATTTTTAGCTAGTTTTCTCATCATTCTTATAGCCCTACATAAAATAAAAACTATATTTAGAAGTATGTTTGTCACTATTAAGACTATTGCGATAGAAGTGAGATTCCAGAATATTTTCACAAAACTTGCTGGTTTTAAGTTGCTAGCTTCGATTGTTGCACCTAGAAGCTTAACTAATATTTCGTATCGTAATGACTCATATTTTTGATCATTACTTCATCTAAAGGTTGGAAATTAAAAACCAAGAATTGCCGTTCTTGGCTTTTTGCTTTTGTACTTATTATTCAGCTTTCATCACTCAGATCATCCTTTGTGATTTGTCGCATCCCCTCTTACAAAAGTTTTTTTACAGATTACTTGTGAACATTTCATATAAGAAAGGTTAAACCAACCCAGTTATGTTTTTTAGAGTTATTCTTTCAAAAAAAATGCTCAGATAATTTTCATTATCTGAGCATTGTGGGTCGTTTAAACAATTAATTTAATTCAGTTTTGAAACATAAATTTCGTAATGTGGATTTGTATTCTTATTTGAAATCACTTCATCTATTACGTATTTTTCAACAATTCCATCGGGCAATGAATGGTAAAGAAAATCTCCCTCTTCAACGGGTATTTCTATGTCTTTACTAGTAATCATTATTGACTGAACGATACAATATTTTAAAACCAACTCCTCTCCTGTACCATTTTTTATTAATTTTAAATCTATTCTATTCATCACTTTAGGTCTCCTTTAAGTGATTAATTTATTCTAGATAAATCATTATGATTATTAGCATTTTGATATTAGGCTGTAAAGAAGAACTCCTTTCACTCTGAACCGATATTGTTTCATTTTGTTTATTAAATTTTACTATTCGGTCCAATTATAGAAATACTAGTTTGAAAACATAATTTTGCTTTAGATATTTAGAACGACTGATTATTTATGTGATTTTTACTCAGTTTTTTCCTCAAAGTATGCTTTATGTTTTGTAGCCCCCTGTTACAAACCCAATTTATTTACTCATAATGTCAGACTTTCAATGATGCTCATGGTTTGAAGAGTAAATTCCAAAAAGGTTATGCTCTTTTACCGTAGACCATAATAGATATGGACCTACTACTGCCACGCTGCCTAGGTTTAAATAATTTCATATGTACCGTACCCACCATCGTAGCGAAGTTATATGAAAATTGAGCACAATGTTTTATTGAACGCGTTCCACCCGTATTTTTGCCACAAATCCTGACACAAAATGAGCGTTGTTAGGTGAATTAAATACAGCAACTAAAGCAGGTGAAGTAAATGAAAGGCATTAAAAAAGGCTTATAAGCTACTGTTTTCGCTTATAAGTCTTTGATAAATATATGGTAGGCATATCCAGACTCGAACTGGAGACCTCTACGATGTCAATATCAAGCTATGACCTGATATAAGCTATTGGAATATAACAATTTCACAGGTTGTTTTTGAGCTTTTTTTAGTCAAATTTTTACCCAACTAGACCCAATAAAATCAATAATTTAGCACTTCATTTCTCTACAACTTTTTAAGCCTTTTCCCTAAAGTTCTTTATAGCAAATTTATCTTATATGTCGCTTTGGCAGAGCAATAACGCAATTATAAAAAACCGCCCTTTCAGGCGGTCATTTTTACTTGATTAGGCTGTACCTTTGGTGCGGTGAAGTCGCCAATTCGAACATGTGTTTATAGTCATAGTTAGGCAGTTCTACACCATACTTCTTGCACAGATCCGATATGGCATAGGTCATATAGAACATATTGTCATGCAGCATAGACACCAGTAGCGGATTCAGTTTTGCAAGTGTCGGGCTATGGGTATTCCACCATGCCTGAAATAGTTTGGCTTGCCCACAGAGTATTTCTATAGATTGGTTTTCATCTATATGAATATCCCCTTTTGCTTTGATCTGCATGGTTTCTAGGTAGTCCACAGCGTCTTGAAAGTGGATGGCTAAGAGTTCGCTATAACGTGGAATGCGAAAGTGCTTGTTATGTCTGGCCCAGAGTTCGGTGCGTTTCTTTGTACTGCCCTCACAACGTCGGTCGACGATTTCTTTGAGTATGGCTTGTTGCTCTGCGTTAATTTTTAATCGAGTGTCAATTTGCTGATGCTGTATTTCTTTTTCCAGTACATCGAGTACCCATTTTCGGAATTCCTTTGCAACAGAAGTACGAGCAAAGAACGTGATGAGATGCGCTCCACGCAAGCTAAATATCCGTACGGTCAAATTGACCGTCTGGGGATTATCAATGACTTGTGTCATACCTGGAGTAAATTCATCACTGTTTCGATTATAAATCCGTGTTACTGAATCAGCATGTTTATAACCTAATGCATAAGCCAATTCAGAAGAAGTAATCCAAATTTGATCATCGTTCTGTTGTACTGGATGAAATTGTATTGCGTTAAATGATAGACTGTTCATATCAGTTTTCTCTCTATGAAGATTGATAACTCGCCCCGTGATCCGCCAAGATTGTTCGGGGCGTTTTTATTTAAGCTTTAATGACATGATTATCTTGTCATTGAGTTTAGTATTTCATAGTGTTATTATCATGTCAAATGTATTTATGAGCACATATAATGGCTGAAAATAAAACTGGGAGAGCAGTTTCTCAAGATGATTGGAAACGTACACAAGTCCGTATGCCTCAGGAACAATATGAATCACTAATGGACTATGCCGAAAAAAATAATCTATCGCTAAATACGGCAATGCTTGAACTAATAGACTTAGGTTTCAAATCTAAAGTAGAGGGAAAATCTGGTCGTTCTATTTATTTTAATGATGTGAACTGCATTGAGGATTACCCAAAAGAGCCTTTACATGAACGTACAGCACGTGTTGAGCAAATGATCTCAAGAATTTTTTATGACAATCCTGAATACCAGCTAATCAATATTGAAACTTTAAACGATGGAAAGAAGATTCGTTATTGGTATTCTATTCCTAGAGGTGAGAGTTTTAGGGATTAAAAAAAGCACCTTATGGTGCTTTTTTTAATTTTTAAAAAATATTAATCAACTAAATTAAACGAAACTCTCTATAATCATAGTTCGGAACTTCATTAAAGACCATATTTCTAATAAATTGCCTATCATATTTATATGAACATGCATTTCTAGTATTTTGTTTTTCAAATCTCATAAAATCCATACCTTTACCTATTTGAAAAAAACAATTATCAAACCTTAAATAACGATCATGACTTTCTTTATTAAAAAAAGCATGATTAACATCAATAAATTTTAAACTATCGATATATATTTTTAATGGTGGAGACAGTACTTCTTTTGAATTTGAAAATAAAAAATCATGCCAATCTAAATATTCACCATTACTTGATATTTCTCCAAACAACTCATCATATGATTTATCATTATCATGAGTAGTAGTTGTAGAAACTATAGT
>NZ_QETG01000034.1:0-28754 GCF_003105055.1 Acinetobacter sp. AM
CCCTTGTCCGCAAGGAGATAAGTTGCCTCACCTACAATATCAATCAGTTGTTTTGCAACTTGACTGTCGTGGACGTCACCCCCAGTGATTTTAAAATCACTGGGGGTGACGTCCACGACCGGCATGGGCTAATGCAACTGGGCCTTGAACTTTGTATTTCTGCAGTAGGCGTCTGATCTGACGTTCTGAAATATGAAGTAGCTGAGCAGCCTGAGATTGAGTTATGTGTTGATCACAGATTTCTTGCAAGACCGACAATCTTTTAAGTTCTTTATCCGACATAGACACCAACATATCAAACCGTCCGCTTCGATAATCGCAAAAGCGTATATTCTAAAAGCGGACATTTCTATTTTGGGCTTACATTTTAAATTCGTATAACGTGCATTATGTTAATTTTAACTATTCTTCAACTTTTAGCGTATATGTCTTATTAATTTCTGCATCACCACCTGCATAAAATCCAGCCCAGATACTAATTGTAAATATACCTTTGTGCTTAGGAGTTCCCTTGATTTCTATAATGTTATAACCATCTAGATCATTAATGGGTTTAACTACAATTCCTAAATCTTCTGGTATATTTGTGTCTAATTTAGCGTAGTGATCAACAACTTTTCCTCCAGATATTTTAATGATTTGCTTATATTCTTGATTAATATGAGCTATTGGAAGACTATCAGGTGTTATAGAATATTTTTTCCCACAACCTATAAGTATCAATAAAATTGAAAAAATAAAAATTAACTCTTTTTTCATTAGAATTTCTCCTTTTTAACAATCAGTGCAAAAAATATTTTCTTTTCAAAATTATACAGAGTTATTCCTTTGCCTAATCTTTGAGTATTTTCCCCCCAAGTAAACATTTTTAATCTAACTTCTGTTGTATATGGATCTGAGGTGCTTGTTATTGGCTGTCCTTTGGTATCTCTTAATTTATCTGTCCAAACAATCCAATGGTCTGGAAAACTTTGAGTACCTGAACTACTACCACTGCTAAGAAGACTTGCTGATATTAGGGTAACCACATAATAATCTTCACCAGCATATTGATTAATTTCACTAATTAGACTGGGATTGTAACCATTCAGATAAAAAGGGTAAGTTTTTAAACCTTTAAAACCTGTTTTTTTAAACCAGTTATTTAATTCTGTCCAAAGCGTAATCCCAGCTACTTCTTGAGATGGATTGTTAAGGTTTAAACTTATATTTTCTGATTCTCGTAAGCTTGCCAGTGTAATCCAATCAATAGGAGGAATCTTCGGGTCACCATTTTTCAGATAAAAACTTTTTACACGTCTACTTCCGCTCAGTGATGGTTTAATCTCAAGCTCACCAATTTTGGTGTGACCTGTCTCCCACAGCTGTTTTACTGCTAATTTATATCGTGATGGACTTAAATTTATTAAACAAAAAAAGTAAGCTGCTGGTCCACATAATGAGGTGAATTCCTGATTAGGAAAGGGCTCATTTAACCTAGATTGAAGTCCAGCTTGAATTCGTTCCTTAGAAAAGGGATCCTTCGACTCTCCTGGTCTGCATCCAGAATCAATACACTGAAAAATTCGATTACGACTCAAGGATAGCTCTAAGGTATTTGGCGATTTTTCATCTTTAACGATTTTCGTAAATGAAGTCGCTTCCTTGTACTTTGTTATCGGAATATTTTTATTCTTTGCATGATCTGGAGAAATATAAGATTCAATTTTATCTGGAATAATATGGCGATTCATCACAAGAACTTCTTTACCAGAGGTAGTTAAACGATATACATTCAAAATAATTACACAATCTCTGAGATTTTCTAACCCGAGTTTTGTGCTATCAATTTGAATAAATTTCGTTTGATATAAGCCATCTCCGACCTTCTTAAACACAGTATCAGTAAGCATGATCGACGATTCGGCTTTATTTTTTACAGTGTTATAGATATATAAATTATATTTGAGTAAGCGAATACTCAGATTAGTTTCAAGCAATACATAAGGATAGAAAATAGTCATGTTTAATCAATATCAAGCTGTTCATTTGTATATAAGTGGATGAAAATATCTTCTGACTGTATTGTCTTAAATAATTCTGTATAACCATCCTCATCTGTAGTGCCTTCGACTGATGCACCATTTGGGAGAAACGCAATATATTTTTGTTGAGATAGAATATTTTGGTCTTTATCTTTTAAGAGATAGCGTAAATTATAGTCATTTTTATCGCCTAAAACTGGTAACGTAGGTAGCGCAGTTGATACACGTTCACCGCTTTTAAAAAGATGCTGCCCAGCTCTCGCTTCAAACTTTGCAGGTGTGATAATTTTAATACCTTCTTTACTAATGATGATCTGAGATCCACCAGCCATAAATTTACCTATTTCTTATCAAGTTGTATAAAAGTAAGCCATTTTTCGGCATAATATAAATGATTAATAATTCAATATTTTAATAGAAGCATGACATTTATCATCGCCATTCAACTAAATGATAGCATTATTATCACTGCTGATAAAAGAAAAGTTGTTTTAAAAGAAGAAGGTGAAGTTCATTTCGATACTGGTGAAATATCTAAAATTCATGCATATGATAAAGGTATAATCACTGGAACAGGTGAAAATTATGTGATTAGTAGAACAGTTGAAATATTTAAACAAATTGCTAATTCTAATTTAAATGTACTACCACAATGCCTTAATCTATCGAGGAAAATACGTGAACTAGAAATTGGTACAGATTATTTTCAAGTCGAAAATACCAAACTACTATGTTCTAGTTACAGCGAAGATGGTACACAACTTTATAAAATAGAACGTTTTGACCCATCACAATTGTATGAGCTGATAGCAATAAAACCCATGAGCATTACGATTTGGATGTTTCATCCTAATATTGAGGCCATTTCTGAAGACCTACAAAACTTATATGTCGATTTAAAGGACTACAATACATTTGAAAATGATATTGATTGGATTAATTACTACGTAAACCGTCTGGCACGGATTTATCAGAAGCAGAGCTTGCACGATCCATATATGAGTTCGAGCTTCGATTTCTTGTTTCAGGTTAAAGATGAATATATCATTGGCCATATCCCAAATGCTGATAGCAGCATTATTGAATTTGAAATGATTTCATAAAGATAAAAATCCACTGAACATAAGCGATTGTATGGAATGCCCTCAATCAGAGGGCTTTCTTTAAACCAGAACCCGATTCAAAACCCAGCCATAGAGGTACTTTTCCTGACTTGGATTTCGTTCAGCAATTTCAATGTAACGATTGCCTTGCAAGATATTAAGTACCCGCAATAAAGCGTTTTCACCGTCTTTGCCACGCTTAGCCAAGTAGGTTTTCAGAGCTGATAAAGTTGCTAGACCATATATGCCATCTACCGCTAAATCTGGCCAGCCTTCCTTGCCTTGGTTATTCAGTAAGTTCAATGCTCGTTGTAATAATGGTTTTGCAAAGGCGACACCACAGTTCACGCCTGTATCTAGCAACTCTTCAGCTACTTTTGAGTTGATAGTATTTATCTGGTCAAAGCGAGGTGAAGTCCAGTATTGTTTTTTATAAATGGTCTTGGCGACATCAACTGGTAAATCCTTCATGTGACCTTTGTAGCCATTGGCGCGTGCAACCGCTTCAGTAATGCCGTATTTGGTCGCTCCACCACGATCAGTTGGATCATTCACGTAACCACCTTCACGCGGCTTTGTTGCATAAAGAATTTAAAGATAGAACTTCCCTAAGCACCTCAAATTTAAGTTACAACTCGGGTATGAGGACGACCTAACTCTGTAAATCTATTAAGCACGGCCACACGTGCATGAATCTCATTAACTTGGCTTTGAAAGTTTCTTGAATGTAGTCGATCACCTAATAATTTGATGCAATGCATCTTGGTTTCGACCAAACTTCGCCGATGATAGCCAGACCAATTTTTCTAAATCGCTCTCCCTAAACGTTTGACCGTTTTTAGTAATTCGTTTCTCTCTTGCGAATGAACTTTTGTATCTTTTCAAGGCTTTGCATTTTTTCTGGGTGGAATAACTGCATGTGCTTGCCGATCTGCAATGACCTGACGGCATTGTTTTGTGTCATAAGCCCCGTCTTTATAAACTGAATCAATCTGTTCATCCAACGGAATTTGATCAAGTAAATCCCCAAGGACTTGTGAATCACTCATATTATTCGTTGTGAGCTGAACTGCTCGTATTTGTAAGGTTTTACCATCTATACCAATTGTAGTTTACGCCATTGTCTACGGTATTCAGGCTGATGTTTTTTGCGTTTCCATTCACCTTCACCTAGAAATTTCAAACCAGTGGAATCGATAAGTAGATGCAGCCCATTGCAACTCTTTTCATAGTTAATTTGAATATCAATATACGTTTGTCTTCTGCAAATGGTCGAGTAATCTGGTGCTGCCCAATCTAATCCGCAAAGTTTAATTAGGCTTTGTACAAAGCCAGTGACCATACGTAAAGAAAGACGAAATAATGATTTGATCATTAAACAACATTGGATGGCTGTATCGGAATAAGTTTGATTTCGCCCTTGTTTACCTTTCGCTTGAGCATACCATTGGGTGGAAGGATCAAACCAAATTGAGATATTTCCTCGATTTATTAATGCTCTGTTATAAGAAGACCAATTGATTGTGCGATAGATTTTAGGTGTGGGTTTATTCATTTGAGAATTATAGTGTTGAATAAGCCTTTAACGGTAGGTTTATGCAACAAAGCCCAGATGATCCATTAGATAATTTGAAATAATGGAAGGTGCTGGGTATGTCAGAATTAAAATAGATTCAGAATTACAGAAGGTTTTAGACAGATGTAAATCAGATAATGTACTAAGCCCATTCGTAATTCATCAAATACCCAAAAGAAAAACTAAGAATGATAATAAGGAGCATTGGACCCAAATATTACCTTTATATCTTTCAGAAGAGTTTCTACGGATAGTTAAATTATCAAATGCCTATCCTAATTTACAAGGAAGACAGATTCCAACGTTTCATGAGATTCGTGCATTTGCTATTTTTTTACATAAAAAATCCGGGAAAAGTGCTCAGGCTTTAGCTGGACATTCATCAGTGAAAATGACTGAACATTATGAGGCAGGACATGAAATTATTTGGAATGATGTGGATGTCGGAATTGCTTTACCATTTGCCAATGTGACATAAATTTTTTTCACAATAAGGATTTATAAGTGCTTGTTTTCTATATGTTCTATAAGTCCCAATTGTTCACATTAAGACCCCTGTGTTTTACCTACTAAACACTTTTATTTCAATGACTTGCATCAACAACATTATATAACGTTTTGCTACTTCGGAAATAAGTATAACCATGCCTGCTGTTATTGCGTACTTAACAATCAGAGGAAGCAATTACTTCTCCACGTAAAATGATCTAAGCAAGAATAGTTCAATTAGTTTAAATTTTATAGAGACTTATGAAACTCGTTACTCGAAATAAGAGACATAATCTGAGTAATCTAGAAAAACATTCAACCAAACCTTTATTTTTATTTAATTTCAAATATTTAAAATAATTTATTTTGTGCTGATTTTAGAGAAAATTAATTATGAGTGGTGAATATTGCTTATGAACACTGGAAAAGTAACCACTAAAATAGGTTGTAAAAGTTCATAAATTTTAGGTGTAATTGCACTAATACTGTCAACGGAACCAACAGTTTTATGAAGCTTATTGATTACTTCAACATGTGACACGTAGTAACTGCTACCCTTGATAAAAAGCTTCTGGAAGTAAGCCTCTCCGAGCTAATTTAAACCTTGTTAAATTAAAAATACGGTCTAGCTAGCCGAAAAAAGCCCACTTTGAAATCAGTCGGCTTCTCAAAATAAATAAAATTACTTAGGAATATTTCTAAGCTAAAAGGGAATTACCCCAATTTATTTACAATTCGCAAAGGTAAAACTTTCATCGCTAAGCTCATGGGTAGCCACGGCCACTTTGGAACATATGCTTTGACAGGCGCTTTCTCAATCGCTTCTGCAAGTAAATGAGAACCCGTTTTTTCATCGACTTCAAACGGTAACTTTTTCGCCCCTTCATTTAACTCAGTACGGATATAACCAGGGAATATAGTCGAAACTTTAATCGGTGTATCAATCAATTCTGCACGTATGCCTTCGGCTAAATGTGCCACTGCGGCTTTGCTGGCGGCATAAGTCGATAAATGTTTTGGCAAGCCACGCACCGCGCTCATGGAAGAAATGACCACCAAATGCCCTGAATTTTGTGCGCGGAAAATTTCAACCGCTGCTTCACACTGTGCCAATGCAGAAATAAAATTAGTCTCGGCTGTTGCTCGGTTAATCTCAAAATTACCTTTACCAATACGACGACCTTGTCCGACTCCAGCATTCACAATAATCCGATCTAGTTTGCCAAAGTCTTGTTGGAAAGCCTTAAACACTTCGAACACTTGATCATAATTAGTCACATCTAAAGTTTTGGCAATCACCTGAATACCATACTGACTTTCAAGCTCTTGTTTAAGTGCTTCTAGACGTTCTATACGTCGCGCACAAATCGCGAGATTGTAGCCCTTTTGAGCAAATTCACGCGCCATACCTGCGCCTAAACCTGAACTCGCCCCTGTAATTAAAATGGTTTTTGCCATGGGTGAAATCCTTGTTATATCCATGTTAAAAGTTCTGAGTCATCTGCTTTAATAAAATGATGCTCATTTAAACTGAGTAATTGCGGTTCATTTCCAACTAAACGCAAAGTGGTCATACTGGTATTAGTAATCGCCCAGTTCAATGCAAATGTGCGACTAGGATTCAGTTCTAGAATCTTTCCTGCTGCTACAGAAATGACACCACCAGAAGTAAATACAACTGCATAGCGTGGTTTGGTTTGAGCCAGTTCATTACACAATTCTTGTAATGCTGTTTCGACCCGATCTTTAAATATCGGCCATGACTCTTCATATTCATGATGATATTCACCGCCTGTCCAACGCTCTATTGCCCCTTCAAATATTTTTGCCAGATAGGCACGCGGATTTACATGCTGCGCGACATCAGATTTTAATAAATGCGGTTCATTAAATCTTGGCTCATACTGAGCAAAAACTTGCTGATGATTGAACTCGTTCCATTGTGAATCTGTCACCACTTGGCTATGAGGAAAACATTCTGCCAAAGCCAATTGCGCCGTTTGCTGATGGCGATGCATTGAACCCGCCACCACATACGGTGATTCTTTTAAAATATGTTTAAAATATTGACCTAATCGTTGCGCTTGTAATTCTCCTTTCTCCGAAAGTTTGTCATAACTTTCGGCACCAAAAGACGCTTGCCCATGACGAATCAGATAAATGGTGGTCATTTTTCTAAAATTTCCTTAAATTTTTCCATATATTTATGTGCAATTTCATTGGCTTCCAGCTTTTGCATACCAATCAATTTCAACGCACGAATATGCAAGGCATGAATAATGACCCAAAAATCTTTAAAGGCAGGATTGTTAGTTTGCTTATGGAAATAGCGATAGTAAATTTGCTGCGCGATAACAGCTAAACGGAAGATGCCAAACACTTCGTAAAAGGTCCAGTTTTTAGGCTGTAATCCAGTTTTCTCTAGGTAATATTCTACAACTTGCTTACGGGTAAACATCCCTTGCATATTGGTAGGTTGGCGTCGCGTCGCTTTAAAAATTTTACTGTCCTTCTCTTCAACCCAATAAGCCAATGCCGAACCCAAATCCATCAGCGGATCGCCAATTGTCGCCATCTCCCAATCCAAAACGCCAATCACTTGCGTTGGATCTTCAGGATCTAAAATGACATTATCAAAACGCCAATCGTTATGAATTAAACAGGTTGCAGAATCTTCAGCAGGGATATTGTCGATCAGCCATTTACGTACAAATTTAAAGGTCGGTACATTGAGCGTATGTGCTTTCTCAAAGCGTTGATCCCAACCTTCAACCTGTCTACGGCAATAACCTTCACCTTTACCTAGTTTTTCCAATTCTGTGCCTTGATAAGGTACTTGATGTAATTCAATCAGTTTATCAATCACATTCACACATAACTGATGCACTTGCGCTTCAGAAAAATGTAATTCTGGTGGAAGTTTTGCGCGTGGAATAATACCCGCAATCCGTTTCATGACATAAAAGTCACAACCCAATACAGACTCATCCTGACAAAGACCAATCATCTCAGGTAATACCGGATAAAACGGTGCCAGATTTTTCTGCACCGTATATTCACGAGCCATATCATGGGCAGATTTTGCTTTAGTTCCTTTGGGTGGACGACGCAGAATTAGATCAGTGTTGTCATATTTGAGTCGATATGTCCAATTTGAAGCCCCACCAGAATATTGTGTGATTTCAACTTGTCCCTCTAACACGACGCCTTGTGACTTAAGCCAATCTTCTACAGCTTGTACATCCAGCTCTTCGCCTTCTCGCACACTGCCACCAACATCAATTACCGACATACTTTTTATCCCTGATTTTTAGAATATGAATGCTTTACTTAGTTTTACCACAGCTTTATTTTTTACGCGCGCCGTATCCACGTTTTTTCAGTTCAAGTTTAGCAATCATGCCTTTATGCACTTCATCTGGACCATCTGCCAATCGCAAACTGCGTGCTTGAGCAAAGAATCCTGTTAATGGTGTATCACGAGAAACACCTGCACCACCATGCATTTGTATTGCCATATCCACTACTTTTTCCAACACACTTGGTGCAACCACTTTAATAGCTGAAATTTCGGTTAAGGCAGCCATGTTGCCTAAAGTATCCATTTTGTAGGCAGCATACAGAGTCAATAAACGTGCTTGATCAATCGCAACTCGAGCTTCTGCAACACGTTCTAAGTTGCCACCCAGTTTCAGAATTTCTTTTCCAAATGCAGTTCGACTCATCCCACGGTCAATCATCAACTCTAATGATTTTTCCGCTGCTCCGATACAACGCATACAATGGTGAATACGACCAGGCCCTAGACGGCCTTGCGCAATTTCAAAGCCTTGACCCGCACCACCAATAAAGTTAGATACAGGAACACGCACATTATTGAAGCTAATTTCGCCATGACCATGTGGTGCATCATAATCCCCAAATACGGGTAACATACGCTCGATGGTTACTCCTGCCGAATCGATGGGTACAAGAACCATAGAATGTTGATGATGACGATCTTTAGTTTCGTCAGGCGTATGCGCCATAAAAATAATAATTTTGGCATTCGGGTCACCTAAACCCGAGGACCACCATTTACGTCCATTTAAGACAATTTCATCACCCTCAACTACAGCAGTTGCCTGCATGTTGGTTGCATCACTCGAAGCGACTGCGGGTTCCGTCATACAAAATACTGAACGAATTTTTCCTTCCAATAATGGTGTTAACCATTGTTGTTTTTGTTGGTCGCTACCATAGCGCCATAGCACTTCCATATTGCCACTGTCTGGGGCATTACAGTTAAATACGGTTGGTGCAATTAAGCTACGACCTGTTAACTCTGCAATATGCGCATATTCTTGCACTGAAAGCCCTGCACCCAAGATTGGATCGGGTAAGAACATATTCCATAAACCTGCTGCTTGAGCTTTAGCTTTTAACTGTTCTAATTGCGCTGGCCATTGCCACTGAGTCCAATCCCCACTTGGATTCAAGTGATGTACTTCATTCCAAAACTCAGTTTCTATTGGCTCAATTTCATTTGTAATAAATGTTTTTGTGCGTTCTATATAGTCTTTGGCACGTGCTGAGAGTTCAAACATAGGTTTATCCTGTGAATTTTGTATATTTTCGCTTTACAGTACATTAGCTTGAAAATTAGTATGAATGAAATGATTTTATTTAATCTAATACTATGAGTAATATTCATAATAATGTAGATATGGATTTAACGACGTTCTACCGTATCGATATCAATCTTTATCCTCTTTTTATTGCTATTTACGAGCTAAAAAGTATTTCAAAATCAGCACATATACTCAATATTACACAATCCGCCGCTAGCCACGCTTTACAACGTTTGCGCCTGCAACTGCAAGATGATTTGTTCATTCGCGCTGGTCATAAGATGCTACCTACGCCGTTTGCAGAGCAATCTTATCCCATCATCAAAAAAGCTTTGCATGCTATTCAAAGTGTTTCACTTCAGAAACAAAGCTTTGAACCCATGATGATTAAAACTCTTAAAATTGCAGTCCATGATGAAATTGAACCGATTATTTTCCCACGCCTTTTTCAACATTTCCAACAACTCAATTTAGAGATTCAATTTACGAGTTTTAAATTAGATCGTAAAACGGTTGTTGCTGATTTGGCTGCCCAGCAAATTGATTTTGTGATTGATCTAGAACAAAATTTTGGAGAAAAAATCCAATTTCAAGCACTGGTACATGACCGTTTCGTTGTCTGTACTCAACAAGCTCAAATGAATGAAAAGCGTTATTTTTCTTCTCCACATATTGGCGTATCTTCCCGCCGTACAGGGTTATTATTAGAAGATATATATTTTCAACGTCAACAATTGAATCGGAACATTTTATTACGTTGCCAGAACTACTCGACTGCCCTCCAAATATTAGAACAGAATGATCAAGCGATTTTAACCTTACCAGAGACAATTCTGTCTCACTTACAAGTCGGCTCATCTTTGAATATTTTTCCTGTTCCCGTTGAATTACCTTATATGAAGATGGGGATGTTTTGGCATAAAGATTTAAATGAAAATTTAAGGCATGTTTTTTTGCGTGAGCAAATTAATTATATTTTTGCTTAGGCTATTTCAGGGATATATAAAATGCTTAGGCTATTTATCTTTCCGAAATTGGTTCGACACTAAATAAAAAAAATGGTTTGCATTGCAAACCATTTGAACTGAAAGATTCCTCTCTTAATAATTTAATCTAGATCTATTTTCATCTATCCAAATCCATTTAATTTATTGATTAGAACCTACACCACTTAAAAGAAGAAATCATAAGACTTATTTCCTCATTCGAATCTAGTTTATTGGAAAACTTTAAATCGTTCCGTATTTTCAATATAAGTTTTTGCTTTGGCTTCTGCCTCTATTGAACCAAATACAAGTTGAGCACGTAGTTTCCAATTTTGAGGAATGTCCCATTCATTATGGACTTGCTCATCTACAATTGGATTGTAATGCTGTAAAGAAGCCCCTAGCCCTTCTGTATGCAATGCTGTCCATGTTGCAAATTGAGCCATAGCAGTAGAATGCTCTGCCCAAATTGGGAAGTTTTCCGCATATAAAGTAAATCGGGTTTGTAAATCTTCAATTACACTCATGTCTTCAAAAAATAGAATTGTGCCTAATCCTGCGGCAAAACTATCCATTTTAGCCGCGGTTTTAGCTGCCGCAGCTTCGTCAGTTGCGTAAGCCTGTAATTCTTGTTTCACGAAGTTCCAAAACTTTTCATGTTCTGCATTAAATAAAATCACGGCGCGTGAAGATTGCGAATTAAATGAAGATGGACTTTCACGAATCGTTCGTTGAATTAAATCCGTTAAATATTCAGGTGTTTGCACTACATTTTTTGCCAATGCATAAATGGTACGACGTTGTTCAATTAAGTTCAGGAATTCATTTGCCATGTTGCATGCCTTGAATGATGGTTTAATAAAAGGATAATTCTTAGCCTGTGCTTTGCTAATATTGAATATTATGCAAAATCAATTCCAACTTACTTATAAATATTAAGTAAAAACATATTCATATTTTTTATATTTGGTAAAAAAGACTCATGAGACATTTATACGATATTTAGAATAAAACTAAAATTTATGTGGTTATCGAATCATTTAGCTAAAAAGAAACCATTTATCCGTTGATGCCAAATGGTTTCTTTTTAAAATCAGGAGTTTAAATAGATATCAAGCTAGGTTGGCTTGCAATACATTATTTGGAAGATGGGCTTTCCAGATTTCTCTTAATGTTGGTAAATAAAACTTCTCACCTAGTTCAACCAATTCAGCATCAATCAAAGCATGAATTTCGTGCATGAATAGATAATCGAGTTCTACTGTTTTTAATTTTGCATGTTTTTGGGCATCAGTTTTGCGCTTTTGTTGTGCACGCTTAACTAGTTCATCCGCAAATTTTTTATCCTTAAATTTTGCCAAGGCTGTCAAACGTAGTTCAATCACACCCCAACCACTTAAAAGTAACTTAAATAGTTCAAAATCTTCAGTGTTTGACTCCCATGTCATTTCCTCTAAATTTTCACTTTCAGGCAATACTGGAAGTAACAGCTCCATTACACTTGGGAAAATCTTTTTAAAATTTAGAATAAATTTAACAGGATGCTCACCTGGGTAATCCTTAAATTGAATACGTTTCTGAACATCTGTCAAATATATGTCTAGCATAGGTCATCATCAGCGGTAAAAATCTAATGCGTATTGTACGCACTTATGCAACAGATAAAAACCGCTGATCTTATTTCGTTTTACAGAAGCTTATTTTACGTTCGGCGAAACCATATTTTCTGGTCGAACCACTGCATCAAATTGCTCTTCGGTCACCAATTGCAGCTCAACTGCCACCTGTTTAAGGGTTTTACCTTCCTTATAAGCAGTTTTAGCCACTTTTGCCGCATTCTCATAGCCAATCACAGGGTTCAATGCCGTTACTAACATTAATGAGTTATGTAGGAAATAATCAATTTTCTCTCGATTTGGCTCAATTCCGACCGCACAATGCTCATTAAAGCTATTACATGCATCACCCAACAATTGAATAGATTGCAATAAGTTATAGGCGATCACAGGCATAAATACATTCAGTTCAAAATTCCCTGAAGCACCTGCAACGTTAATCGTTGTATCATTTCCCAACACCTGTGCAACCACCATGGTCATCGCTTCACTTTGGGTTGGATTGACTTTACCAGGCATGATACTTGAACCTGGTTCATTTTCAGGAATACGAATTTCACCAAAACCACAACGTGGACCACTGGCCAACCAACGAATATCATTGGCAATTTTATTCAAACTCGCTGCCAGTGTTTTTAATGCGCCTGAGGCAAATACCGCCGCATCACGCCCAGCGAGTGCTTCAAATTTATTCGGTGCTGTAACAAAAGGAAGTCCAGTAAGCTGAGATAATTGCTCAGCTACTTTTTCAGCATAATCAGGATGAGCATTTAACCCTGTCCCAACAGCCGTTCCACCTAAAGGCAACTCATATAAGCCTGACAATGCCTGATGTAAACGTTTTAAACCATGATCTAGCTGAGATACATAACCACTAAACTCTTGGCCCAAAGTTAACGGCGTTGCATCTTGTAAATGAGTACGCCCAATTTTCACAATATCATTAAATTCTTGAGCTTTAGCATCCAAGGTGTTACGTAATTGTGTTACGGCAGGAATCAATAATTCGTTAATTTGCAGACTCGCTGCAACATGAATTGCTGTTGGGAATGAATCATTGGTCGATTGTGCACGGTTTACATGGTCATTTGGATGTACAGGTTTTTGTGCACCAAGAGGATTGCCTAGTTTCTGATTGGCGATATTAGCAATCACTTCATTGCAGTTCATGTTACTTTGCGTACCCGAACCAGTTTGCCAAACGACCAGTGGAAATTGGCTATCCCACTGTCCTTGAATCACTTCTTCTGCTGCATCGACAATATAGTGTGCTAATTCTTGTGGAATTTGCTTCAAATCCGAATTGGTCAATGCGGCAGCCTTTTTTACAAGCCCCATCGCTCGGATCATTGGTCGAGGTAAACGCTCGCCACCAATTTTAAAGTTCTGCAAACTCCGTTGAGTCTGTGCCCCCCACATTGCCTCTGCGGGAACTTCAACTTCACCCATGGTGTCATGTTCAATACGTGTATACATGTTTACCTCTATCTTCTTTATCTATCTATGGTCTTTTTTACTTATTCAGGTTGAATAGTGTTGTTATTTTAATGTAATGAGGCGACAGAGTAAACGATAATAATTATCGTTTACTCCAACTTTAATTCACTTATGTACGCAACGTATTTTGATAAAAACGCCACTCATCTTCCAACATTTGGGTCAAACTACGTTTTGCTTTCCAGCCCAAAAGTTGTTCGGCTTTCTCCGTATTTGCTCCAACCTGATCCAGCTCTTGACTAATCAAGTAGTTGGTATTCATGGTTTTGATTTCAGCCCCTGTTACTAGGGCAATCTGTTGCAATAAACTTTGAATCGAATAATTTTCACCTGTGATATTAAACGCTTCACAAGTATGCTGTTGAGTATATAGCCATTTCAGAGCGGCAATCACCGCATCACAACTATCCAAAACGTGTACAAATCCACGCTCTACAGTACCATCCGCAGTTTTTGCCTGTTTATGTAAATCAATATATTCGCGCTGTCGAGCAGCAACTTGCATAGCTAATGGCACAATATTTTTCGGCAACGGTTGTACAAACTCACCTAGAACACCATGTTCAAACGCACCTACTACATTACCCAGTCTTAGAATGGCAATATTCCATTCCTCATCAGTCTTAAAGGTGTCACGTATGATTTCTTCAATCATTTGTTGAGACTTAATATACGGATTGGGGTATGCATAGTTAAATGGCATATCTTCTTTCAGATCGAGACTCGATTCACCATATACTGCCAAACTCGACAAATGAACCAAATGTCGCACGCCCGTTCGTTGCATGGCACGCATTAAACTCATAATACTACTGACATTGTCATTGTAATACTCAAGTGGCTTTAACACCGACTCTTGCAAAGATTTGAACCCAGCCGTATGAACAACAGCATTGACTGTATATTGCTCAAAGACCTTATTCAAAGCAGGCGTGTTACGAATATCCAGCTTTGCAAATGGAACATACATCCCAGAGATGTACTCCAGTCTTTCCAAGGTCTGTAGATTGGCATTGGACAAATTATCTACAATAATGACTTCCTGCCCCTGAGCCATTAAGCTAAGAGCGACATGCGAGCCTATAAAGCCTAATCCACCAGTTACTAAAATCATTGTATACTACCTATTTCTTATGAAGTCTGGACGTTCCAAGTTTCGATTGGTACAGCCTTTAAGTGAATTCCATGAGTACATTACTGTTAATTACCTCTGCTCCTACATCTATTCATGCTTGGCATGCACTCGGGCTTGCGCAAGCGTTACATACACAGCAAGAAGCATTCCGTGTTTTCTTTTATCAAGACGGAGTTTCCGTAGCCAATGCCCTGCAATGGGTGCCCGATGACCAACGAAACCTCACGACAGAGTGGCAGAAACTTGGCATTCGCTTACCTGTTTGTGTAAGTGCAGCTTTGGCAAGGGGTATCACAGATGAAGAAAATGCAAAAAGACACAATATTGACCAACATAACTTAGCGCATGGCTTTGAATTGGTCGGTTTGGGTGAACTTGCCGATGCCGTACAATCCACTGAACGTCTAATTCAATTTTAAGTGGTTATTTTTGGCGAATTTGTTGCATTTAAAAGGTAAATTGTGTGAAAACTGTACTCGTGATATTAACCCAAGCCAACCTAACCAGCTTACACGTGCATGAAAGCCTTGCTGCGACTATGGTTTTAGCGACATTCGGCTGTGAAGTCAAGGTTTTACTCGTGAATGCTGCGCTCAGCCTATTACAAGCGGAACAACAGTTCGATAGCGTTAAACATGCCTTTAAACTGGCATCCAATATGGTTGATAGCTTTGAATTTTACGACCTAACCCCAGTTTTGGTGGAAAGTGTGAATCAAGACCACCCTTTTGTGGTTCAAGCACAGCAAGAAATTGAATTTGTCGAACTAAATGCCCAGTTTTTACAAGACTTCGACCACGTTTTATATTGGTAACGGATGAATATTTTTTATGCTGACAGCTACACTTTTTTTGATTCAATCAGATTATTCTTCCGTAAGTACTAAACTCGTTCAGCTCCAATCCTTATTACAGAGCAGTGACAGTGTAGTACTGATGGGAGATGCGGTCTTACACGCACAGCATGATACATTACAGCAAGTCGAACGACTCTATGTTCTAGATACAGATGCTGCATTACTGATTCAACAATTGCCAACACACATCCAAGTCATTTCTTATGCTCAATTTGCCGACATTTGTTTGGCACATACACGCTGCATGACCATTAAATAATAGGTTTTAAAATATCATGATGAATCTAGAACTTGATCAAGATGGTCATTTGGTCGATTACACCATCTGGACACCTGAGGTGGCTCAAGAGTTGGCAAATAGTCTTGAACTTGAATTGACCGACTGGCATTTGAGTATTTTGCATGCTGTACGGCAGTTTTATCAGCAATTTGGACATTCGCCTGCAACTCGTCCTCTTATTAAATTTTTAATGAAAAGCGTAAGCCCAGATATTAACAATGCAGTTCTGCAAGAAAAATTTAATACAGGTCTTGTTGCCCGACATTTAAGTCGCCTCGCAGGTGTTCCAAAACCTGCCAATTGTTTATAAACCAAAGAGGCTCAAGCCTATTTGGTTTGATCGACAGGCTGAACAGCGTCTAATTGAAATGGATGATGACGAAAAATTGGTTTGACCTGCCGTGCATTCAACGGTTCTTTACATTCTGAACAAACCGTTATGGCTGTAAATATTTGACCGCATTGTTTATGCATCAATTGCATCGGCTTACCCGTACCATCATCCATCCACTTATCTGCCCACGTAACCATACTCATCAGCACAGGATAAAGTTCTAGACCTTTTTCGGTTAAGCAATACTCAAAACGTTGCTGTCTTTCAACATACGGTTTTTTTTCTAAAATTTGCTGGTCAACCAAACGCTTTAAGCGGTCAGCTAAGACATGCCGAGTCACGCCCAATTGTTGCTGAAAATCATCAAAACGGCGCATGCCCATAAAAGCATTACGTAAAACCAATAATGTCCATCGATCTCCAATGATCGATAAGGCTCGTGCAATCGAACATGGTTGCTCACCAATTTCATCCCATTTCATAGATTTCGTTATTCCAACTGTTTTTTTTCAAAAGTATCGGATTGTGGCAATTTTGACAATATTGCTGTCTGAATCTATAGCAGCAATAAAAAAAGCCATGTTATTCACATGGCTATTAAGCGGTACAAACAACAACTAGGGAAGTAGTTGCTGGTTAAAGGACACTAGCCCTTTTAACACAGCTATTGTGATCGTATTTAACGTATCATTTCCCGTCATTTTCATGTCATTTCCAGTCAAATTTAAGCCCTTTGCTTAAACTTCATCTCCTTCCTTCCAAACATCTTCGTATTCTTCACGATCAATCATAAAACGATAACCATGTTCCAATGCCAAAAATGGCAGCACTTCAGGCAACATTTTATGCAAATCCTTAACACAAACCGTTTGAAAAAAATCTTCACTGTCGTCATGTTCGCCTGCATAAATAAACCAAGTGACATCTTCCCCTGCTTCTGGCTTGTTACGAATGCCTACAATTGGTTCTTGATTTAAAGATGCGACTGCAACGGCAATCACATCATTTTCATGCACTGCAATATACTTTGAGCCATATTCTTCACATACCAGTTTTTGTTCAGTGATTAGATCCATATCCATTGTGGATGCCAAATGTAATGATTGATGTTCCGCAGTTTAGAACCAAGTGCCATTTGTCTCAAGTCATCCCTACACAAAATATACTGTCGCGCGGTTTATTTTTCTGCTAATCTTGATTTTGTAACTTTATCAAGGTGAATTATGAGCGAGTCGAATACAACCTCTCACGGCGGCAAACGTGCCAATGCAGGACGCAAATCTCACTACACTGAAAAAACAGTCGTTATGCGCGTGCCCGAGTCTAAGGTAATGGCCATTAAAGAATGGCTAAAACCTGTACCTAAAGATGACCGTCAGAACACCATTCAACTGAATCCAATTCATTTACAAACTGAATTATCAATTCCTTCCCCACTCGAATCTGTTGCGGCTGGATTTCCCTCGCCCGCGCAAGACTATATAGAAGATTACATTGATTTAAATAAGTATTTAGTTAAAAACCCAGCCAGTACTTTTATTTTACGCGTGGATTCTTTGTCTATGAAAAATGCAGGGATTGATGCTGGAGACCAAATTCTCATTGACCGCAAATTAAATGCCGAACATGGCGATATTGTATTAGCACTCATCAACAATGAATTTACGGTTAAACGCTTTATGCAAGATAAGCATACGGAGCATGGTTTTAGATTTTGGCTAAAAGCAGAGAATCCTGACTATCCTGACATCTACCCACACGGTGAGGAAAATATTGCAATTTGGGGTGTTGTCATCTGTATTTTAAAAAAGCTCAAATAAGTGACGATTATGGACAAGCTTTATCATCAAGAACTTTATGCACTGATTGACATTAACAACTGCTATGTCAGTTGTGAACGTGTATTTAACCCAAAATTGAATGATAAGCCTGTAGTCGTGCTGAGTAATAACGATGGCTGTGTCATTTCACGCAGCAATGAAGCCAAAGCACTGAATATTCCCATGGCTGTACCTTGGCACAAAATTGAACGGGAAGCACTAGAAGCAGGTGTACAAGTATTATCTAGCAATTATCCGCTCTATGCCGATATGTCACGTCGTTTTTTTGAGATTTTAGGTGAGCACTTTAATGATCAGGACTTAGAACCCTACTCGATTGATGAATGCTTTATACGGCTCACTGGCTACACACAACTTTTCGATATCGAACAATATTGTCGAGAACTTGTGAACAAAATTGCGCAATGGCTTGGTTTACCATGCTGTATTGGAATTGGTTATTCCAAAACTCAGGCGAAACTTGCTAATCATTTTGCCAAGAAACGAAAGAGCTTTAATCAGGTCTGTTTTTTGCCCACATTGGACTTATGCAGTTTTGAAGGGCTGCTACTCGAAACACCTGTAGAAGAAGTTTGGGGTATTGGACGAAAAATCAGTAAAAAATTACAGCATTATGCAATTCATAATGGCTTTGACTTAACTTTTGCCAATGAACATTACCTCAGTAAAGAGTTTTCTATCCTCATTGCACGCACAATCCGTGAGCTAAAAGGTCAGTCCTGTATTGCCTTAGATGATCCGACATTACCAGCAAAAAACATCCTTTCCTCTCGTAGTTTTGCCAAAGCATTGTCACAAAAAGAGATCATAAAACAAGCAATGATTTTCCATGTCAATCGTGTGCATAAACGCCTAATGCAACAACAACAACTCTGCGCCTGTATCCATGTTTGTTTGTATGAAAAAGTGCCTAAATCACCCCATAAAAAGAGCCATTCACATGCCGTAGGTTTAGACTATGCTAGTGATGATCTCTTAATTTTAAACAAAGCTGCACTACAGCAAATTGATGTTTTATTTGAAGAAAATAAGAAGTATGTGAAGGTTGCAGTCATGCTTTCTGCGCTACATCCTAAAAGCCAGCATATTGATGACTTATGGCAACCGATAAACTTGATTCAACAACGTGAAGAGCTTATGGAAACTTTATACAAAATGAAACATCGTTATGGTTCCGATTGCATACAAATTGGTTATCATTCCAACAGCCCTGCATGGAAGATGAAACAACTACATCGTTCGCCACGTTACACCACTTGTTGGAATGAAATGTTAACAATTGATGATTCTCTATTCAGCCAAACGACTTGCAAATGAGCTGTTTTGGTCAATTCATGCCTTAAAAGAAAATAACTGCTCTATCGTAAATTTTGTCATTTTTTAACATTGCCAATTGTTAGCAAAGTTCGCAATATATGTCCCAAGTTCTGGTACATGCTTTCTACAATAATTCAAATAAAAATCAAAAGACTTGTAGGATACTATGCCATAATAAGCAAACTTTGCAGAGATCTTGCAAAGCAATATTGCAAACTTAAAATTGGAGCGTGCTGAATGAGTTCGACCATTTTGGTCATTCATGGACCGAATTTAAACTTACTAGGAAAACGAGAACCTGAAGTATATGGTTACTTGACCCTAGAGGATATCAATCAGCAACTCATCTCTCAAGCGCAAAAAGCATCAACAACGCTCAATACTTTTCAAAGTAATTGGGAAGGTGCCATTGTCGACCGAATTCATCAAGCGCAACAAGAAGGCGTACAGTTCATCATTATTAATCCTGCAGCACTGACACACACCTCAGTTGCAGTACGTGATGCCCTTCTTGGCGTAGCAATACCTTTTATTGAAGTGCATTTGTCAAATGTTCATGCCCGTGAAGCATTTCGACATCACTCCTATCTTTCCGATAAAGCCGTTGGCGTAATTTGCGGTTTAGGTGCTAAAGGTTATACCGCTGCACTCGATTATGCCCTCGAAAAAATTCAACCATCTAAGTAATCATAATCAGGAATACTGTCTCATGGATATTCGTAAAATCAAGAAGCTCATCGATTTGATGATTGAATCTGACTTACAGGCAATCGAAGTTAAAGAAGGTGATCAATCGATTGCATTAACTCGTCGTAGTCCAGTCGTTGCAGCAGGAATTGCGGCAATGCCAGCTCCATCAGCAGAAATTCCATCTGCACCAAAATCTTCACCACGTGGTGCTGTTGAAACTTCACCAATGGTTGGTGTGTTCTATGCTGCGCCAAGCCCAGGTGAAGCAACATTTATTAAAGTGGGTCAAACTGTAACTGCTGGTGAAACACTTGGTATTATTGAAGCAATGAAAATCATGAACCCAATTGAGGCAACTCAAAGCGGTGTGATTGAAGAAATTCTTGTGAAAAACGGTGAAGTGATCCAATTCGGTCAACCTTTATTCCGCTATCGCGCATAACACCACGGGGTCTCACAATGTTGCAAAAAGTTCTAATTGCAAACCGGGGTGAAATCGCTTTACGTATCACCCGTGCTTGCAAAACATTAGGAATCAAAACGGTTGGTATCTATTCTGATGCTGACAAAGACCTAATGCATTTACGTTTTTGTGATGAAGCTGTCTGCATTGGTCCAGGAGCGAGTAGCGAGAGCTATTTAAATATTCCTGCAATTATTACTGCAGCAGAAATTACAGGTGCAGATGCTATCCACCCTGGTTATGGCTTCTTATCTGAGAATGCTGAGTTTGCTGAAATTGTAGAAAACTCTGGCTTCATCTTTATTGGTCCACGCCCAGAACATATTCGCCTAATGGGGAATAAAGTTTCTGCAATTACTGCAATGCGTAAAGCCGGTGTACCAACCGTACCAGGTTCTGCAAATGCAGTAACACCACAAAATGCTCTTGCTGAAGCAAAAGAAATTGGCTTTCCACTGATTGTGAAAGCAGCTTCAGGTGGCGGTGGTCGTGGTATGCGTATTGTAGAACAGGTAGACACCCTACTTGAGTCTGTACAAGCAGCTCAACGTGACGCAGAAATGTGGTTCGGTGATGATACGGTATATATGGAACGCTTCCTGCAAAAACCACGTCACGTCGAAATCCAAGTTCTGGGTGATGGTAATGGTCATGCAATCCACTTATTTGATCGTGACTGCTCTTTACAACGTCGTCACCAAAAAGTGCTTGAAGAAGCGCCAGCACCAAATTTACCAGAACAAGCACGCGCTGACATTTTAGAAGCATGTGTGAATGCATGTAAGCTTATGCAATACCGTGGCGCAGGTACATTCGAGTTCTTATTTGAAGATGGTGAGTTCTTCTTTATCGAGATGAATACCCGTGTTCAAGTAGAGCATCCTGTTACAGAAATGGTTACAGGCATTGACATTATTGAGCAGCAATTGCGTATTGCCGCAGGTCTTGGACTTGAAATTGCTCAAGAAGATGTTGAATGTAAAGGTCATGCCATAGAATGCCGTATCAATGCAGAAGATCCTTCTACATTTATGCCATCTCCAGGTAAAATTGAGCATTTCTATGCGCCAGGTGGTGCAGGCATTCGCTTAGACTCACATATCTATCAAGGTTATAGCATTCCGCCTTACTACGACTCAATGATCGCTAAGCTCATTGCGCATGGTAAAGATCGTGAAACTTGTATTGCTCGTATGCGCCAAGCTTTAGATGAAATGATCCTAACAGGAATTAAAACCAATATTCCTTTGCATAAGGATTTAATTCTACAAGACAAAAACTTCTGCAAACATGCAATGGATATTCACTATCTAGAAAAGCATTTGTTGAAGCAACTCGAAGGTCAAGCTGAAAAAGCAGCGTCTTAATTAGCAAGCCCCTACTCAATAAAAAGCCAGTCAATTGACTGGCTTTTTATTCATTCATATAAAGTCGTTTATCAGAAAAAACTCACGGTAAGACCCGACGTAAAGTTGCAAAACATTGTCCTGCTTTTTCATTATTACAAAAGTTAATGGTCGTCGGATTTTTCCATTGTACAAAATACTGAGAAATTTCACCTGACTGGTCTTGCCTATACCCAGAACAGTCTGTTTCATTATTATCGTATTTTACCTGTAACATTAAAACAGGAAGTTGAGCCGCAATATCTCTCGAAGCCTGATAATCATAGATTCCTGTAGACCATTCTTGACCACTTTTAATGAATACGTCGTTATTACTTTTAAAATTATAGTATTCAATACATTTTTTATTATTTGGAATTTCCATTCCCCACAAACCTACAATTTCAGGTCGTGTCATAATACGAATCGTATTGGCACCACGATCTGCCTCATCTTGAGCATCTTGTGTTGCAGTAGAACTTTCATTTGCCATGCTCATTGCTGAACATAACATCAAGATCACTGTAAGATATGCTTTTTTCATATAGTTAATCAGCCATTGCATCCCTGCAAATACGTTATCATATTTTTAAGCAAAACCACCACTTATAACCATTTCACTACAATCTATTTGTATAAAAAAATGCATTTTCATCCTCATGGTACTAGCACTTTCCTCTTCGAAATCTATAGAATGATTTCCGACAGCTTTTAAAATCAAAGCTAATATTGAGTTTACTTTTATTTTCTTCAATTGCTAGAAAATCATAACGCTTAAATTAAGGATGATTATTTGCAAATGCAAATCAGACAACTTATAACTCCTTCAATTCAACAACAATCATATGCTTTTTTAATAATCGCAACCGTAATTTTTGCTTGCTGTCTCATCGGGATATTTACACGCCCAATCACTTTTTTAGCCCTATTATGGCCTGCTAATCCTATATTATTGGGGTTGTTTTTACGATTTCCAAAACTCAATATCCTTGGAGGTTGGTTGGGTGCAATTACCGCCTATCTCCTTGCAGATTTGGTTACAGGTAATTCAATTGAAATTACACTGTATTTAACTATATCAAATTTAATTAGTGTCTCCGTCCCTTTAATTTTGGTTCATCTCACAAAATTGGATTATCGTGACTATAATAAAGGCTTGAGTTTTCTATATTTATTTACCATGTGTACTTTGGGAGGCTGCCTGCTAAGTGCTTTTTTTGCAGTTCAAAGTATCACACATGTACCAAACAGTTTTATGTCTCCAGAACGTTTTTGGACTGAATTTGGCATGTGGTGGACAGGAGAAATTTTTAACTTTGTGACTTTTCTCCCCTTAATTCTTACCTTCCCAGCAAAGAAAGAAAGTCGGCAATGGATTTTTGAACTCTTTACTGAGCCGCTAAAAACCAGTGATATTTTACCTTTTATCGCTATCATCATTTCCGTCGCTTTCACGCACATATTTTTTGGCCCTGGCTCACTACTTTATCCTTTAGCAGCCTTAATTTGGGCAGCACTGAGCTATAGATTATTCTCTGTTGCCTTTATTAATAGTGTCGTCTGCATAGTGACCTATCATAGCTTAACCTACTTTTACTTATCATCGTCATCCAATGCGTTCTTAAGCACGACCATATCTATTCGTATTGGGTTATGTATGCTTGGAATTGCACCGCTTATTCTGTGTGCAATTAGCCAAAATCGTCAAAAGCTTTATCATCAAGTCCTCGACTACGCGAATCATGACAGTTTAACAAACACATTAAATCGACGATATTTTCTGGAACAAAGTCAATTATTTATTCAAGAGCCCCAGAATAAATCTGTAAGCATTCTCATGATAGATATTGATCACTTTAAGCAAATGAATGATCGATATGGTCATCATGTTGGTGATTTGGTACTACAACAGTTCGCAAAATTAGTAAAACACAAAATTGGGCTTAATGACTTATTCGCACGGATTGGGGGTGAAGAATTCACTGTGTTAACGTTGAATACATCACTCGAAGATGCAATTCAGTTAGCTGAACGCATTCACCATACCATCGAAACTGCAGTTTTAAATATTGAAAATCAGTTTCAAATTCAGATGACCATTAGCATTGGAATCGCACATCAAAACCTACCTTTATCTGGAACATTACAACAACTGATTGTTCGAGCAGACCAAGCCCTTTATAGTGCAAAAGCACAAGGGCGAAATCAGATTATTATTTCGACTGAATAAAGATAAAACAGTACATCTGGAGTAAAACAATAATGAAGTTTTCGGAATATCAACAGTATGATGGTTTAGGATTAGCTGAACTGGTCGCTAAAAAAGAAGTTCACCCTCATGAGTTGCTACTCACAGCACTGTTAAGGGCTGCGGAAGTCAATCCCAAGTTAAATGCTATTACAATTCCAATGCATGACTATGCACAAAAACGTTCTCAGCAATCTCTTCAAGGTGCCTTTGCAGGCGTTCCCTTTCTGGTAAAAGATTTATTTCAAGAGTTTAAAGGCTATCCAAGTACCTTTGGCAGTAAAGCATTTAAACGGGCAAATTATATTGCACAAACCAATTCTGAAATTGTTAATCGCTGGGAAAACGCCGGTATTGTGACTTTTGGTCGAACCAATACACCTGAATTTGGAATAAAAGGCATTACCGAGCCAGAAGCATGGGGAGCCTGCCACAATCCATGGAATTTAAAGCACAATAGTGGTGGTTCTTCCGGTGGTTCTGCTTCTGCTGTTGCCGCTGGAATAGTACCCCTTGCAGGTGCAGGTGATGGTGGCGGTTCTATCCGCATCCCTGCTTCTTATTGTGGCTTGTTTGGTCTAAAGCCTAGTCGAGGTCGAACACCATGGGGGCCACATTTAAGTGAAGCCATGCATGGAGCAGCAATACAACATGTGTTGACTAAATCGGTACGAGATAGTGCAGCCATGCTGGATGCTACACATGGCTCCGAACTACATTCTCTTTTTTCAATTAAAACACCAGAGCAAAGCTATCTAGAAATTATTCAACGCCCACCTAAAAAACTCAAAATTGCCTATAGTGTGAAATCTCCTATAGGAACCAAGGTTTCTAGTGAAGCAGAAGCAGCGATTTTACATACTGCACAGTTACTCGAATCTTTAGGACACATCGTGGTAGAGGCTCAACCGCCTATCAATGGCATGTCATTAGCGAAAGACTTTATCACGACTTGGTTTAGCCAGTTTGCCTATACCATTCAGGAAACACGGTCTCGGCTTAATATTCAAAATGATGATTTTGAACTGGATTCATTAGCTTTGGCTGCATTTGGCGAAACGACAACAGCATTACAATATATTCATAACCTTAATAATTGGGGGCAATATGCAGCGCAGATGAACCATTTTTTTGAACAATATGATTTATATCTCATTCCATCAACTGCAACAACCGCACCTAAAAATGGTGAAATTAAAACACCTGTCTGGCAAAAACAATTATTAAAAACTCTTCTTAAAATAGGACAAGCGCATAGACTTGCTGAAGGAAGATTTATGGAAAAAATTATTAAAGAAAATCTGAAGTGGGTACCATTCACCCAATTGGCTAACATTACAGGCTTGCCTGCAATGTCCGTTCCACTTTATTGGAACAACAACCAACTTCCTTTAGGCTCACAATTTGTTGCACCATTCGGACGAGAAGACTGGCTTTTACAATTGGCACAACAATTAGAACAGGCCCAACCTTGGGCAAAAAAATATAGTGAAATTAAGATTTAAGCTCAGTTAAATGGTCTTTCTGTACTTTATTGGGCAATCCCGCAACAAAAATTAAGCCCATAAATACAGAAAGTCCTGCAATCATGAAGACATGTTCACCTGAAATTTCAGTCCAGTATTTACCCGCCAATAAACTACCAGAAGCAACCCCTAATCCCCACATTGTGCTGTACAGTGCTTGTCCACGTCCCTGCTGTCCAGACATAAAATTTTCAAAGATAATGCGCATCGCGATCATATGAAAAAGACCAAAACTAAAAGCATGAATCGTTTGAGCGAATAATTGCATCAAAAATATATTCGGGAAAAAGCCGACGATTAACCATCGAACACCTGTGAGTATTAAACACAAGCTCACCAAGAAACGCCACGAGAATGTCTTAAGAAAGATATTCGCAAAAGCAAACATAATAATTTCTGCAATCACACCAATCGCCCATAAAAACCCAATTTCAGTTGTTGAGTAACCAACCTGCTTAAGATAATTACTGTAAAAACTATAAAAAGGTGCATGTGATAGCAACATAATAAATTCAATAATAAAAAAGGATGCAACCACTGGTTTTTTTATAATCGGTAACAATGGTTCAAGTTTCTTCTGTGATTTAGGTGCACTTTTAGGTTCATAAATAGTAAATGACCATAGAAAAGCTAAAAATGAGATACACAGCAATAGAATAGGTAGCATAGAGATAGGGATTATTTCTAATAATGCGCCTATACAAAATACACCCGTGATAAAACCGATAGATCCCCATTTTCGAACTTTTCCATATAACTCAGCCCTTTTATCTCCCAACCAAAATAATGTAACACCCTCAAATTGCGCTAAAATTGCGTTTTGGAAGAAACTAAAAATTAACATCAGCAAAGCAATCGACTGAAAACTATTTGGTATGAGAAAAATTAAAAACCATATACACGCTTCCATCCAAGTTGCTATTCTGACTAGTAACATCCGTTTGCCAGATTTATCAGCCACCCATCCCCATATGAATGGCGCAAAAAAACGAGTGATAATCGCAATAGAAGATAAAACACCAATTTCCTGAAAATTAAAGCCTTGGTCTTCTAAATAAAGACTCCAATACGGCATGAATGTCCCAACAATACAATAGTAAAAAAGGTAGAAACCACCGAGTTTGGTTGTCATTGGAAGGGTTAGCATTAGGTAGTTTTCTCTAGTATTTACAACGTCTTAATGTTTTTTAAAGTTGTATCCATTTGTACCCAAGAAGCTCAATTAGGAGATAAAGCGTATACAAATTAGTATACAAATCTTTTTCCATAAAATTATTTCAAAATTTGTATACTTTAAAAAATATGCCATATTTTATCACTTTAAATGATAGATACCCATAGCTCGAAGAAGAATAAGGGACTACTCCTTTTCTAGATTAAATACACAATTAGATATGGTGAACTGCAATATAAAAGAGGACAAATTATTTTAACACCCGAAATAAAAATTATTCATAAGTCTTCACTTAAACATAAACCTTAATTTAAACCAAATCCTGCTTAAGCCGATATTCCCATAATACGAATCATCGGCTTGTTTTGATGACAGATTTGATAAGTACATAAAGATGCATAAATACCCGCTAAATAGCCTATAACATTTCGGGCTTTAGTCGTCACTAGATTGTAAGTCCCTTTGAGCAAGCTGAATAAAGTTTCTATTTTATTATGTTGTTTCAGATGATCTGCTTTTGATCACTGCATAGATTGTATGTTATTTCGATAAAGCTGTACTCACAATCTCTCCTGACAAATTCATCATTCAATGTAGCTTACAGCCAAAGATCCACCCCATGGAACTTTTTCCACGTGTTGCAATTACTGCTAGGAATTTATGTCATTGAGTCCGCTAATTTTTACAGACAGCTAATGTTGTTGAATCGATCCATAGATAATGGCTTTTATGGTTTTTCATCAAAGTATGATGCAAAGCGTGCAAAGCCCGTTGATGTGTATTGTATTGATCAGATGAATCATACATTGGTAACAAAGTTTGAATAAAGGATAATGGTTATGCCCCAGCACTGCAAAGAATACTTTGAAGTTATTGAAATGAGAGCACTTATACCAAACAGCAATGAATATAATTTCAGAAATACTAAGCTGAGCAAGGCGATTTCTTAAGCGTTGAAAATTCTGTTTTAGAAATTTCCAATAGATTGATTCAAATTTTAGAAAAAAATCATCAATGACACAGAATAATTAGGTACTATCGAACATAAGGACTAGAGCTGTGAGTTTGGTGTAGTAACTCAACTGATGGCTCTAGTCCTTCTTTTTTCAAGTCAAATGCTTATCCGCAATTCAGGTTAACTAGGAAGCTATAAACCGATTTTCTCAATAAATTTCTCTTGCTCATCCAGATTCTTAAATTTCAACCTTTTTACGCTACCAACATTAAAATGAATTACAATAACAAAAGGAGGTTCACTCTTAATTTCCATATACTGAATTAAATCTGTATTGACGATCACATCATTAACACGAATTAGCATCCAAGCACCACAAGTAAAAAAGTTTCTCTATATTAATAATCATAAAATATGAAATCTAGAGAAATATTATAGATTAATTGAACGATTAGTTCATGATCAAACAACATCAGAAAATTGAAATTAACTTAGCAAATTCATAAACGTAAACCATATTAGAAATACTAATACTGTAAATACAAATAAATCATTTTTTGTCTAAAACCTCAAGGGTATAAAAATATACCTATAAGGTATCTAACCTATCAAATGGAACATTTCATCAGTAATTTAAGTGCTGAATAGA